>CAYGLH010000078.1:0-11768 GCA_964350535.1 uncultured Ilumatobacteraceae bacterium | reverse complement strand
AGGCGCGCGAGCGGCTCGCCGAAGTCACTTTCCGCGATCAGCAGCTTCGGCTCGCACGCCAGGGCCACGGCGAGCATCACACGTTGGCGCATGCCACCGGAGAACTCGTGTGGGTACGCGTCGACGCGCTTCGTCGCGTGCGGGATCCCGACCTGACCGAGCAGCTCGATCGCCCGCCGTCGCGCATCGCGTCGCGACGTCCCGAAGTGGTGGCGCAGCGACTCGGCGATCTGATCACCGACCGTGAACGCCGGGTTGAGGCTCGTCATCGGCTCCTGGAACACCATCGCCACAGAGGTGCCTTGGTGGCGGCGCATCTCGCGTCGGCTCAGGCCGAGCAGCTCCGTGCCATCGAGCCGGACCGCTCCGGAGACCTGAGAGCTTCGCGGCGGCAGCAGCCCGGCAATCGCCAGCGAGGTCACGCTCTTGCCGCTGCCGGACTCACCGACCAACGCCGACACACGTCCACGCCCGACCGAGAAACTGACGTCCTCTACGACGCACACCCATCCCCGGGCGGTGTTGAACCGCACGGTGAGGCCCTGGACGTCGAGCAGGGTCGCGTCGGCCTCCGTGACCAGTGCGACCTTCGACGCCGACGTCGACGCGTTCACGAGACGATCGCTCATCGTTCTCGACTCTCCCGGCCGAGGCTGTCCTTGATGCCGTCGCCCAAGAGGTTCAGGCACAGCACGGTCACGACGATGCAGAGGCCCGGCCAGACGATGAGCATCGGCGCGTTGCTCGTGTAGCGGAATGCACCCGACAGGACCGTTCCCCAACTCGACGCGGGCGGCGTCGCCCCCAGCCCGACGAAGCTCAGTCCGGCCTCGACGATCATCGCCACACCGGCGAGCACCGACGCCATCACGATCAGCGGTGAGAGGATGTGGGGCACGATGTGCCGCCGCAGGATCGTGTTGCGTGGCAAGCCCATGCTGCGCGCGGCCTCGACGAACGTCTCCTCGCGAACCTGCAGGGTGGCGTCGCGGGCCATGCGGGCGAATCGCGGAGCGAACAGGATGCCGACCGCCAGCATCGCGTTGGTCAGACCCGGACCGAGGACCGCGACGACGGCGACGGCGAGGATGATCGGTGGGAACGCGGTGAGCGCCTCGATCACCCGCAGCACCACCCAGTCGGTGGGGCCGCGGAAGAAGCCGGCGAGGAGGCCGGGGATCACGCCGAGCACCAATCCGACGCCGACCGCCTGGACTGCTGCGAGGAGCGAGTAGCGGGCGCCGAACATCAGCCGACTGAGCACGTCGCGACCGAGCTGATCGGTCCCGAGCACGTGGTCGTCGCTGAACGCTGGTTGCAGGGCGTTGCGGAGATCCTGGGTCTCGGGATCGTGCGGTGCGATCCACGGCGCCAGGATCGCCACGGTCACGATCAGTGCGAGGACAACGAGCGCCAGCACCGCTGGACGCTGGCGGAGGAACCGCCGCCGGAACCTCGCCCAGTTCGAAGCTCCTGCCTCGGCGGAGGCCGGCGGCGCATCGGGCGACACGTCGGTGCTCATCAGAATGCGATCCTCGGGTTGAGATAGGTGTAGGCGAGGTCGATGCCGAGGTTGATCGCCACGGCGATGACCGTTGTGACCAGGGCGATCCCTTGGATCACCGGGATGTCGCGCGCGGCGACCGCCACGAGCGCTGTGTTGCCGAGCCCGGGGATCCCGAACACGCGCTCGACGATGACGGTGCCGCCGAGCAGCACGGTCGCCTGCAGGCCGAGCGTGGTGACGACGGGACCGGCAGCGTTCTTGAAGGCGTGCTTGCCGATCACGGCGCGACGCGAGAGGCCCTTCATCCGCGCGGTGCGGACGAAGTCGAGCTCCAGCACGTGCGCCAGCGATGCTCGCGTCTGCCGGGCGAGCTCCGCCGCTGCGGACAGTCCGAGCGCCAGGGCCGGCAGCGTGATGTGGTGCAGCCAGCCCGACGGGCTCTCCGTGAACGGCACGTAGCCGGTCGGCGGGAACCAGCCGAGTTGCACGGCCATGAACGTGACCAACAGCATGCCGAGCCAGTAGTTGGGCACCGCCACCCCGGCCGACGAGGTGATGACCGCGAAGCGGTCGCGCAGACTGTGCGTCCGGGTCGCCGCGAGCACGCCGAGCGGGATCCCGATGGCGATCGCCACGATCATCGCAGCGATCGCCAAGGAGAACGTCGCAGGCGCGCGGTTGGCGATGATCTCCGTCACGGAGCGGCCGTCCTGGATCGAGGTGCCGAGATCGCCGCGGAGCACGCCACCGAGCCAGTCGAAGTACTGGACGACCACCGGCCGATCGAGCCCGAGCTCCGCCCGGATCTGCGACACGATCTCCGGAGAGGCGTTCTCACCCGCCACCGCCACGGCGGGGTCGCCTGGGATCAGGTACGTGATGCTGAAGATCAGGATCGAGACCAGCAGGAGCATCGTCAGCAACGCCGGCAGGCGGCGGACGATCATCGAGAGCTGCTTCATGTGCCGTACTCGCCTCAGTGCGGCCGACGCTGACGGTGGACCGCGTCAACCACGGTCCACCATCAGCGGCGGAACGTCATCCGGCGGCGATCCCCGTCCCCCGCAGGTCCGGGATCGAGTGGACGTTGCCGTTGAAGTGGACCACCTCAGGCCGAGCCGCCGTCGGCCGCTGGGGGTGGCTGAGGATCACCAGCAGCTGCTCCTCGTCGACCGCCGCTGCCAGGGACTCGAGCACTGCGGTGCGCTCGCCCGGGTCGGTCACCGTCCGTGCATCGCTCATCAGCGAGGCCACCTCCGCAGGCACCTCAGCCCCCGGGTTGAAGGGCCCACCGGGCGTGAGGAACGCGTTGTAGGTCAGCCACGGGTCGGCGGCGCCTGGCCAGAAGTTCATCAGCAGGTCCCAGTCGCCACCAGCCGTCTCGGCGGTCATCTGCGCCCGCTCGACGGGGACGATCTCGACCTCGACACCGACCTCGGCCAGCATTGCTCCGACGGCCTCCTGGAAGCTCTGGAGCACCGGGATCGCCGACGAGATGAACCGCAGCGTCTGTCCCGACAGCCCCGACTCCTCGGCCAGCTCCCGGGCACGCTCGGGGTCGTACACCGGCACGACATCGGCGTTGTGTCCCGCTTGGCCCTCCGGCACGACCTGGTTCGTGAGGTTCCCGTAGCCGAAGTCGAGCCCGTCGATCAGTGCTTCCCGGTCGAGTGCGAGGTTGATCGCCTCGCGGGCCTGCGCTGTCTGGAGTGCCGGGCGGTCCCAGTTGAGCTGGATCGACCACGCGTTGTCGGACGCCTTCGTCTGCACCTGGAAGCCGTCGGCCTCCGCCTCCGAGACGAGGTTGGTGTCGATGTGCGTCGTCTGCGCCTGGTCGGTGCGCAGCTGGTTCAGGCGCTGGCCGCTGTCCGGGTTGTTGATGATCACCAACTGTGCGGCGGCGGCCTGGTCCGGCTGCCACGAGTCGGCGAACCGCTCGTACTCCGTGGCCACCTCGGGGTCGTGTGCCACGACCGCGTAGGGACCGGACCCGACCGCCTCGGTGCTCAGGTCCATGCCGGAGGCGATCGCCTCGCCGCTGATCATCATCCCGGGGAAGGTGGTCAGCGCGCTCGGCAATGTGGCGTCGGGGTCGGTGAGGTTGATCCGCACGGTCATCGGGTCGACGACCTCGACCGAGTCGACCCGCTCGAGCAAGCTCTTCTGCGTGCCGCCTTCGATGTCGATGGTCCGTTCGAGGTTCGCTTTCACGACCTCGGCGTCGAACGTCGAGCCGTCCTGGAACACCACGCCGTCCTGCAGCTGCAGCTCGAGCGTGGTGTCATCGACGAACTCCCACGACGTCGCCAGGCCGGCTTCGAGCTCGCCTGACTCGTTGCGGATGATCAACTTGTCGTACACGGGCCGGGTGTAGGCCTCCATCGTCCAACTCGGCGAAAGGTCCGGGTCGAGGTTGAGTCCCGCCACGGCATACGACCACGTCAGGGTGGCGTCCGGATCGGTCTCCCGATCGTCGGCGGCGTCCGACGATGCGCTCGAGCCCGCCGAGTCGGTCGAGGCATCGTCGCCCGACTCGGTGGCGTCCGCAGATCCGGTCGTGTCCGCTGCGGCCGGTGCTGCGGTGTCCGACGAGTCGTCGTCGCTCCCACAGGCCGCTCCGGCCACCAGGAGGGCGGCGATCGCCACCCCCAGAGCGCGCCGGGCGCCCCAACCTCGATCAACATGCTTCAACACTGCTGTTCCCCCTCTGGATGTGCAGGATCCCGCGCTGTTCGGTCGACGTTGCCCCCGTCGCGCAATCAGGGCGGGAAATTGAATTAGTTGGATGATTATGCCATCCAGGTGTGACGAACGTCAAGCTGTCGGGCCCAAATCCTTCAACCAATTGTGCGATCCGAGTACACTCGCCCGATACCACGCCGCCGCTCGACCCGATTGGAAGGCAGACGATGATCGACTCCAACCAGCCGGTGAAGGTTCCCAAGGCGGCTGCGATCGTTGCCGCCAGCCTTCGGCGCCGGATCGTCCTCGGCGAGCTCGACGAAGGGGCGTCGCTCCCGAACGAGACCGAGCTCATGGCCTACTACGAGGTCTCCCGACCCACCCTTCGAGAGGCGCTGCGGATCCTCGAGACCGAGTCGCTGATCGCCGTCAAGCGCGGCGCACGCGGCGGCGCGAGGGTCGTCCACCCGGACCCCTCGGTGACCGCCCGACACGCGGCGCTCATGCTCCGGATGCAGGGCACCACGCTGGAGGACGTGTTCGTGGCCCGCTCGATCATCGAGCCCGCGGCGGTGGGACTGGTCGCCGCCAGGGCGCGCGAGGACCTGTCCGTGATCGAACCGTTGCGTCGACTCCACGAGAAGTCGATCGAGGTGCGCGAGGATCGCGGCCAGTACGCGTCGGTGGCCGCACAGTTCCACGAGCAGGTGATCGAGCTCGCCGGCAACAAGACGCTGACCTTGATCGGACTGATCCTCCTCGAGATCGTCGAACCGCACAACCAGGCGACGTTCGCGGTGATCGATCGGGGCGAAGAGGTGGTCGAGCACGCCCAAGACGAACACGAGACACTGATCGACATGCTCGAGTCCGGCGACGGCGACCCGGCCGAGTTCTGGCGCTCCCACATGCGCCAGGCCACCGAGGCGGCCCTCGATGCACTCGGTGCCGATTCCCAGATCATCTTCAGCGACGCACCCTTCTGATCGTTCTCCGATCGTTCTGGTCGGCCCCGGCGCGACCGGCTGCGCTACCCTCCGATTTCGCCTAAACATCTAGCGAATTGAGGTAGCCATGGATCACAGGAGCCTGGTGCTCGCGGAACGCCCGACGGGCGCCATCGACGACCACACGTTCAGGACCGTCGTCGCCGATCGGGCGAGCGAGTTGCGTCCCGGCGAGGTGCGCGTCCGCACGCTGTGGCTCGCCTTCGATCCGGCCCAGCGCGGCGCGCTCAACGACCTGCCGTCCTACCGCGACGCCGTCGGGGTCGGCGATGTCATGACCGGCCGGGGGATCGGCCAGATCGCCGACTCCCGCGCCGATGGCTTCGGCGAGGGTGACCTCGTCAGTGGCGAGCTCGGGTGGCAGGACTGGCGCATCGCCGAGCCGACGGCGATCGACCTCGAGCACGTCCCGACGGAGGCGAACCCACCGACGATGGCGCTCAGCGTGCTCGGCGTCACCGGGCTGACCGCCTGGGTCGGGATGACGAAGGTCGCCGCAGTGCGCGAAGGCGACTCGGTGCTGGTGACGTCTGCGGCGGGCGCGACCGGCTCCGTCGCCGGTCAGATCGCCCGCCGGCTCGGCGCGGCACGGGTGGTGGGAACCGCCGGCTCGGAAGCCAAGCGAGCGTGGGTGCGCGAGGTCGCGGGGTTCGACGAGTGCCTCGACCACTACGACGACAAGGTGTTCCGGGCGATGCGCACCGCAGCGGGCGACGATGGCTTCGACGTCGTGTTCGACAACGTCGGTGGCACGCTCCTCGACTGCGCACTGGCGAACATCGCGGTCGGCGGACGCCTCGCCCTGTGTGGCTCGATCTCGACCGGCTACACGCCCTCGCGCCCCGAGGTCGGCCTGCGCAACTACCAGTTCCTGACGACCCGCCGTGCTCGCGCGGAAGGGTTCATCGTCCTCGACCACGCCGCGGACTTTGGGACGGCCAGAGCCGATCTCGCCCGGTGGGCGGCCGAGGGTGCGCTGCAGTGGGACGAGGACGTCCTGACCGGACTCGACGCGGCACCTCAGGCGCTCCAGCGGTTGTTCGACGGCGACAACCTCGGCAAGCAACTCGTCCAGGTCGCCGACCCCGCTCCTACTCCTCCCGCAGCCCGCTGAGCAGCGCCAGCGTCCGAGACGACTCCTTCGCGTTGCCGGCGATGACCGATGCAGCGAGCTCGTCGACCCCCGTGGCCGCGATCTCCTCGATGCGTGCCGCGACGTGTGGCTCGTCGCCGATGATCGCCGCGTCGACCGGTGCTGCGAGTCCTTCCCGATCGAGCATCGAGCGATAGGAGCTCACGTCGCCGTAGCGGGCCCGCACGTCCGCATCGCCGTACGCCGCGAGTCGGTGGGCAACCCGCTGCCGGACGGCGCCGGCATCGTCGGTGACGCACACCGGCACTCCGGCGATCACCCGTGCGGTGCGTCCCGCCTCGTCGGCAGCCGCACGGATCGTCGGCACGACGTGACCGGCGAGCGTTCGCGGACCGGTCATCCAGGTGATGGTGCCAGCGCTGCGCCGACCCGCCAGCCTCAGCAGTTGTGGTCCGAGCGCCGCGAGGTAGACCTCCGGTGGGTCGACACGGCCGAGGCGGACCTCGCCGTGGGTGGAGGTGAAGTCGCCGTCGACATCGGCCCGATGCCCGTCGAGAAGCGGGAGCAATCCGTCGAGGTACTCCTGCATCCTCCGGACCGGCCGGTTCCACGGGATCCCCCACTGGCCTTCGCTGACGCCACGGTGGGTGAGCCCGATCCCCAGTTTGAATCGCCCGCCCCCAATCGCGCTCAACGTCAGCGCCTGTTGGGCCATCACCATCGGCAGTCGCGACTGGATGGGGAGCACGGCGGTGCCCACAGCGATCTCGTCGACTTCGCGCAGGGCCGCACCCATGAGGGCGACGAGATCAGCCGCCCATGGCACCTGTGGCGACCACACCATCGAAAACCCGTGGTCGGCTGCTGACCGGAGCCGATCGACGTACCCCTCGAGTAGCAGCTCGCCCTCGGGCGGGTACAGCATCAAGCTCAGCCGCATCCGCCACTCCGCCCTCGAGCGACCACGGGGCTCGTCGGCTCAGGTCGCGCCGACGGTCGCGGAGGCGCCGGAACGCAGGCCGGCGTCGACGAGACGCGGGAGCACCGCCGACTCGAACAGCTCGAGGCTGCGCCACGACACGCTCGGGTCGAGCCCGCCCATCAGCGGCTGAAACGTGAGCTCGGCGTCGTCGCCCAGCTCCACCGCCAACGCAACACACTCGTCGGGCGTCACCACGGCGAACCGGTCACTGGCCTTGAGGTCGTCGACCGACGACACCGGCGGGTACGGCGTCGATCCACTCCCCCGCTCCTTGGCCCACTCGGCGTTGGAGTTCGAGGTGTAGATCACGTGTGGGGCGACGACCTCCCAGTCGCGCTCCGGGTCGTCGGTGACGAAGAGGAACAACGGACCGCGCGGGCGCGGCGCCGGCCCGGGATCGCGCCCGAGACGCTCGCACTCAGCGAGGTAGATCTCGTACAGCCCTGGCGCCGCCGGTAGATACCCGTCCCCGTACGTCGCTGCGCGGAAGGCCGACGCCTCGGTCGATCCACCGATGTACAGGGGCGGCCGCGGCTGCTGGACCGGTCGCGGTCGCACCAGCACCTCCTGGCCGCGGAAGTCGAAGGGTTCCCCGGTCCACGCCTGGTCGAGCACCTGCATGATCTCCTCGAGGATCGGCACCCGGCGGGCCTTGGGGATGCCGAACATCTCGTACTCGTGCGGCCGATACCCGATCCCGAGCGTCATCTCGATCCGACCGCCGCTGAGCAGGTCGAGGACGGCGAGGTCCTCGGCGAGACGCAACGGGTGGTGCAGGACGGCGATGAGGGCGGAGAAGTGGACCCGCATCCGCGACGTCCGGGCGAGGATGGCGGACGCCTGCACGATGGGCGACGGACAGTAGCCGTCGTCAGCACCGTGGTGCTCGGCGAGATACACGGTCTCGAAGCCGAGCCGGTCGCCCCACTCGGCCATGTCGACCGACGCCGGATACTGCTCGGCCGCCGGCACCCCGATCTCCGGGGCACGCATGTCGTAGCGCAGCGCGAGACGCATCTCAGACCACCGCCGGGACCGGCAGCTCGGCGGGCGTCCAGTTGAAGACCCGCTCGGCGTTGCCGTGCGAGATCGCCTCGATCTCCTCGTCCGTGCAGCCCGCCTCCTCGAACACCTGGCGCGTCAGCTCCTGGCTCTCCGGCCACACCGTGTCGTTGTGGGGGTAGTCGCACTCCCAGAGGATGCGATCGAGGCCGATGTCGTCGCGGTACTTCAGGCAGATCGGCTCTTCGATCATGCACAGGTACATGTTCTGTCGGAAGATCTCCGATGGCAGCACGTCGTCGAAGGCATCGTTGTACTGGCGGTGGCGGTCGTACATCCGGTCGGCCCGCTCGATCGCGTTGGGCAGCCACCCGATTCCGCCCTCGGAGAACACGAACTTGAGGCCCGGGAACTTCCGGCAGACAGGGCTCATCATGAGGTTCACGGACGACATCATCGACCCGACCTGCAACAAGGAGTAGCCGAGTGCGTCGGGGGCCTCCGGCGTCGGTTGGGGGATCTGCCCGCTCGTGCCGATGTGCAGGCACAGCACGATGTCGCGCTCCTCACATGCACGCCAGACGGGATCCCAATGGTCGCTCCAGTACGACGGGGGATCGAGCGGAACGGTGTTCTCGCGGAACGAGAGGGCACGCGCTCCCTTGTCCGCACAGCGGTGGATCTCCGCCGCGGCGCGCTGCGGGTCCCACAGCTGCGTGATGATCGTCGGGACGAACATCCCCGGCGGGCCTCCCGGGCACCACTCGTCGATCACGAAGTCGTTGTAGGCGCTGACGCAGACATCTGCGAGGTCCATGTCGGTGAAGGAGAGGAACAGCGTGCCGGCGAACCTCGGCAGGCTCGGGAACAGGACCGAGGCGACGATGCCGTCGGAAAGCATGTCCTTGGCGCGCTCGACCGGGTCGTAGCACCCGGCGCGCATGTCCGCGAAGCGAATCGGGTCCGGGTTGTGCTGATCGCGCGGTCGGCCCACGACGGCGTTGAGTCCCATCGTCTCGCCGCGGACGCCGTCGTACACCCAGTACTCGCGGCCGTCCTCCTCGATCACGCGCGGCGCGGCGTCGCGGTACTTCGCCGGCACTCGGTCCTGCCACACGGTCGCATGTTCGATGATGTGATCGTCGGCGCTGAACAGCTTCAACATCGCTTCCCCTCTTGTCCCTCTGGATGGAACCTGCGCGCCCGGCGATGTGCCAGGCGTCACCACGAGCGTACGGACTTCTTGCAGTCAAATCAAGAAGTACGTTAGATTTGTTGTATTCGTTAGCGATTTATGCGTCAGGACTCCCCACCAACTTCGAACTCCTCGGCATCGACGTGGCGCAGCGCGTGCGGACTCGACGACGGGCGCCTCGCGCGGTGGATGGATGATCGGGGGCTCGGGCACGGTGAGATCACCGACGACACGATGCTCGACGGAGGGACGCAGAACATCCTGGTCCGCTTCGAGCGCGCCGGCCACCGCTACGTGCTGCGACGGCCGCCACTCCACAAGCGGACGAACAGCGACGACACGATGCGCAAGGAGGCGGCCGTCCTTCGCGCCCTCGCCCACACCGAGGTGCCCCACGCCCGGCTCCTCGCCGCAGAGGAGGAGCTCGAACCGATCGGTGCCGCCTTCTACCTCATGGAGGCGATCGACGGGGTCAACCCGGCCGTCGGACAGCTCCCGGCACCATACGACCGCGATCCGACGTGGCGCCGGGACCTCGGGCTGTCGATCGTGGACGCGGCTGCGCGGCTGGCCGGGGTGCCGGAACACGCCGCCGAGCTCGGCGGGCTCCGCCGCCACGACGACTTCATCGCCCGTCAGCCCGCGCGCTGGAAGCATCAGCTCGACGGCTACGACATGTTGGAGGGATACCCGGGCTGCGCGATCGACGGGGTCGGGGACGTGCACGCCTGGCTGGAAGCCAACCTTCCACAGCACGCTCGGCGTGGTCTGATGCACGGCGACTTCCACTTGGCGAACGTGCTCGCCGATCGCGAACGACCTGCGATCCGGGCGGTACTCGACTGGGAGTTGGCGGCGATCGGCGACCCCCTGCTCGACCTCGGATGGCTGCTCGCCACGTGGCCGCCCCCCGGCGAGCCGGCCACGGCCGCGCATGAACCGGGCCGCGTGGGCGCGCTTCCGTGGAGCGACTTCCCAACAGAGTCCGAGCTCGTCGACCGCTATGCCGACGCGGTCGATCGCGACCTCGACGAGCTCCCCTGGTTCATCGTGCTCGCCTGCTACAAGCTGGCGATCCTGCTCGAGGGCACCTACGCCCGGGCGTGTGCCGGCCAGGCCGACGAGGCGACGGGCGATCGGCTGCATGCCGCCGCCGTCGGTCTGTTCGGCCAGGCCGCCGAACGGATCTCGTCATGAGCCGCCCCTCGCGGCCCCTGCCGAGCGCGGTCGCGAGGTACTACGAGTCGCTCGACGCCGGAGACATGGAACGCGCCGCGTCGAGCTTCGCCGCGGACGTCCTGTACGAGAAGCCATCGTCGCCAGGGTCGCAGGACGCCGGCCGCACGGTCGTGCGGGGCCGACCCGCGCTCCTCGATGAGTTCCGCCGCCGCGGCCGCCAGCCGTTCCGCCACGCGACCGTCGAATGGGCGCAGTCCGACGAGGGAGCCATCTTGCTCGACGGAGCGGTCGCCGGACTTCCCGGCGCCACGCACCGTCGTCCGTTCCTGGCGTGGATGCAACTCGACGGTGCTGGACTGGTCGTGCGCTACCAGATCGCGATGGTCGACGGAGAGCGCGTCGTGCAACACGACGGCCACGACGCCGCCGCACAGCTCGTCGATGCCGTGTCCCACCCTCCGGTACGGGTGGTGTTCGCCGAGACCGTCGGCGACTGGGTCGGCGTCGTCGTGCGATCAGGGCTGCGCACCATCCTGGCAGCAGGCCACGCCGGCGCGGGCAGCCTGGCGATCCGCTCGGCCGAGCTCGCCGAGCCGAACTGAGCGCAGGGCGCGGCGGCTCAGTCGCTGGCCGGAAGCGCCTTGGCTTCCTTCAGCTCGAGCACGGCTCCGTCGAGCGCGGCCGCCCCGTCGCCGGGCTTGGTGCACAACAGCTCCAACGTCCCGTCGTCGTTCACATAGCGCTTCCCGAGCAGGGATCCCCCGTCGTACCCGGCGGCGACTGCCCGGTTGTCCTCCGACACGGCGGCGGAGATCGTGGCGGGCTCGCCGCCGATCGTGAGCTCGAGGTCGCCGTCCGGCGCCTGCACCGTGATCATCTCGGTGTCGCACACGGTGCTGAACAGGCGCGTGCCGGGCTTCAGTGACATGCCCATCTGGTCATTCCCTTCGTAATGCGGCCGACGACAGCGCGGCCAGTTGATCGACGACGTTGCGGCGCAGCAACTTGCCGGTATCGGTGTGTGGGAGCTGCTCGACGAACAGGATGCGCTCCGGTGTCTTGGAGCCACGCAGCGCACCACGCACCACCTCGCGCAGGTCGTCCTCCGCAGCATCGGCGCC
>CAYGLH010000077.1:0-11795 GCA_964350535.1 uncultured Ilumatobacteraceae bacterium | reverse complement strand
TGCAACAGCGCTATCGCGACGATGCGGAGGAGTCGCTGCGCGGCTTCGAGCTCACCGCGGAGGAGCGGACCGCGCTCACCGCGCCCGACATCGGGTTGCTGTACCACCTGGGGGTCAACGGCCAGATCCTGATGCACTTCGCCGCGTTCCACCAGATCGAGTGGGCCGACTACCTCCAGCGGATGCGCGACGGCATCGCCCAGCACGGTCCGGTGCGCGAGGGCGTGTACGCGATGACCACCGACCAACCTGCGACCGAGGTGCCAGACCCCGACGTCGCGTCGTGACCGATCGGGTCGCGTGCGGGTCAGACGACGTCGAGGGAGATCACACCGAGGTCGCCGAAGTCCACGTCGAAGCGATCGCCGGCGCGGCAGTCGACCGGACGGGTGAACGAACCGGCGAGGATCGTCTCGCCGGCGGCCAGCCCGATCCCCAGCGCGTGGAGCCGGTTGACGAGCCACACCACGCCCTGCACCGGATCGTCGAGCACGCCCGCGCCGAGCCCGGTCTCTTCGACGATGCCGTTGCGGCGCATGATCGCCCCCGCCCATCGCAGCGCGCCCCGTCGGGCGTCGTCCACCGCCATCGAGCCGTCGCCGAGCACGATCCCGGCGTCGGCGGCGTTGTCGGCGATCGTGTCGATCACCGTGCGGGTGCGTCCGTCGTCGGGATGCACCCGGTACGACCGGGCGTCGATCAGTTCGAGCGCCGGCACGATGCGGTCGGTCGCCGCATACACGTCGTCGGCCGAGACGGGGGCGTCGCCGAGCGGCTGATCCAGCACGAACGCGAACTCGACCTCGAGCTTCGGGTCGAGGTGGTCCGCGGCGACGATCGACCCGCCCGACGGGATGAACATGTCGTCGAGCAGGAACCCGAAGTCGGGCTCGTCGATCTTCATCGCCTGCTGCATCGCTCGGCTGGTGAGCCCGATCTTGTGGCCGTGCACCAGCGCTCCCTCGGCGAGCCGCAGGTCGAGCCAGGCCGCCTGCACGGCGTAGGCATCGTCCAACGTCGCCCGGGGGTGGCGGCGCGTGACCGGATCGATCGGCCGGGCGGTCCGGCGCGCCACATCGTGCTCGACGGCGAGGGCGCGGACGGTGTCGTCGTCGAGGGTGCGCGCCACGTCAGGCTCCGTCGTCGGGCACGCCCAACCGACCGATCGAGTGCGTGTCGTAGGCCACGGCGACGTTCTTCGTCTCGGTGTAGAAGTCGAACGAGTAGTCGGGGCCGCCGTCGCGACCGATCCCGCTGGCCTTGGCGCCGCCGAACGGCGTCGGCAGGTGGCGGACGTTCTGGCTGTTCACCCAGACCATCCCGACGTCGAGGTCGCGGGCGACGCGGTGGGCCCGACCGACGTCACTGGTCCAGAGGTAGCCGGCGAGCCCGTAGTCCACGTCGTTGGCGATGCGGACGGCGTCGGCCTCGTCGTCGAACGGCACGACGGTGAGCACCGGTCCGAAGATCTCCTCACGAGCGACGCGCATGTCGCCGGTGGCGCCCGTGAACAGCATCGGCTCGACGTACCAGCCGTCGCCCGCATCGGAGGGGAGGGAACCGAGGACCACTCGGGTGCCCTCGGCCTCGGCGACATCGCGGTAGCTGCGCACCTTGTCGCAGTGCCGCGGGTGGATCAGCGGACCGATCTCCGTGGCAGGGTCGAGCGGGTGACCGACGCGAAGTGCGCGCACACGCTCGCCCAACCGGGCGACGACGTCGTCGTGGATGTCGGCCTGGACGAGCAATCGGCTCGACGACGTGCAGCGCTCACCGTTGAGGCTGTAGATCATGAACACGACGGCGTCGAGCGCCCGCTCGAGGTCGGCGTCGTCGAACACGATCACCGGGTTCTTGCCGCCCAGCTCGAAGTGGACCCGCTTGAGCGTCGGAGCGCCCTGCGCCTGGATCAGCGAACCGGTCGCCGACTCGCCGACGAACGCGATCGCCGTGATGGCGGGATGTTCGGTGAGCGCCCTGCCGGCCGACTCGCCGAGGCCGTGCACCGTGTTGAGCACGCCGGGCGGCAGGCCCGCCTCGAGCGCGATCTCCGACAGCAGCGCCGCCGTGCACGGGCTCCACTCGGCGGGCTTGTGCACGACGGTGCAGCCCGCCGCCAGCGCGGGCGCGATCTTCCACGTCGACAGCATGAACGGCGTGTTCCACGGCGTGATCACCCCGACCGGCCCGATCGCTCGCCGTGTCGTGTAGTTGAGGTGGTGCTCGTCGGGCAGTGAGCGGCCGTTCGCCACATCGGGGGCGTGGTCGGCGAAGAACCGGAAGTTCTCGGCCCCCCGCACCGCCGCGGCCCTCATGAACCGGATCGCCTGTCCGGTGTCGAGACACTCGACCGCCGCGATCTCGTCCTGTCGAGCGACGATGAGGTCGGCGACGGCGTGGAGGATCCGCTTGCGTTCCGATGCGGGCGTGTCGGCCCAGCCGCCGAACGCATCGGCCGCCGCGCGGGCAGCGGCGTCGATGTCGGCCGGGCCACCCGCGGCGACGTGGCCGAGCAGCCGGCCGTCGACGGGCGACCGGTTCTCGAACGTGGCGCCGTCGGCGCTGGGTGTCGGTGCGCCGCCGACGAGGTGCAGCAGTGGCCCTGCACCGAACCGGGCGACGCGTTCCTCGCCGAGCCGGAGGGACGCCTCGAAGGTGGCGCGGTCGGGGGTCACGACGGCCCACCTGTCGCGTCGGGGTCTGACACCTTTGTGACAGGTGGGTTGGCCATGCGGGTGCGGACGTGGTTGACGTTGAGTCGGAACTCGGGATCGATCTCCTGGAACTCGACACTGAGCATCAGATCGTGCTGCGCCTCACCGAGGTGGTCGCGCAACGCGTCCATCAGCGCGCCGATCAGCACCCGCTTGTCGGCGGCCGAGCGCCCTGCCCCGAGCCGGGCCGTCACGGCGACGAAGCCGTTGGCGGGGTGCTCGTCGGCGATCGCCACGTGCTCGCGTCCGGCCGCTCGCGTCCGCAGCGCGTCGACCGGCGCGACGCCGGTGGCGAGGGCGGCGTGGTGCACGGCGGTCACGAGGGCGGCGATGTCGACCGCACCGCCGTGGCGGCGATCGATGTTGGCCGAGTGCTCGATGATCACATGGGGCATTGCCCGCCATTATCTAACATGTTATGAATGGAGGCAAGATGCGGTTGCTGAGCTACCTCCACGACGGCACGGCCGGGTTCGGCGCGCTCGATGCTGCCGGCACGGGCGTGGTCGACCTCGGCGCACGGCTCGACGGCGTCGCCGACCTGTCGGAGCTGCTCCGCATTGGTGCGATCGACCGCGCCCGCTCGGTGGCGGCCGAGGCCACCGCCGACCTCGCACTCGACGACGTCCAGCTGACGCGCACCGTGCCGCGACCCGGGAAGATCTTCTGCATCGGCGTCAACTACGGCGGCCGCAACGCGGAGTACCGAGACGGTTCCGTCGACGCGGCCAGGCCGAGCGTGTTCGTCCGCTTCCCGTCGTCGCTGGTGGGCCACGACCAGGCACTCGTCCGGCCGCCCGAGAGCGAGCAGCTCGACTACGAGGGCGAGATCGTCGCCGTCGTCGGCACCGGCGGACGCCGCATCCCGCGGCGGGATGCCCGCGCCCACCTCGCCGGGCTCACGCTGGGCAACGAGGGCACCATCCGCGACTGGGTGCGTCACGCCAAGTTCAACGTCACCCAGGGCAAGAACTGGGACGCATCGGGATCGATGGGGCCGTGGCTGCAGACCATCGACGAGCTCCCGGACCTCGACGACCTGCACCTCACGACCACGGTCAACGGCGAGCGCCGCCAGGACGACTCGACCGCGTCGATGGCGTTCCCCATCGACGAGCAGGTCGCCTACCTCTCCACGTTCTGCACGCTCGAGCCGGGCGACGTGATCTTCACCGGCACGCCCACGGGTGCCGGCGCCCGGTTCGATCCGCCGCGCTTCCTCGTGCCGGGCGACGTGATCGAGGTGCACGTCCCCGAGATCGGCACGCTGCGCAACGGTGTGCGCGACGAGGAGGACCGGCCGTGAGTGCCACCGGCGACCTCCGCCCGCTCGACCGCTCGCTGCCGATCGGTCTGTTGCGCGCCCGCGAGGCGGTGATGGGCCACTTCCGCCCGATCCTCGGTCGGCACGGCGTGACCGACCAGCAGTGGCGGGTGTTGCGTGCCCTCGATGCTGCCGACCGGCCGTTGTCGGTGGGCGAGCTCGCCGACCACGCGTGCCTGCTCGGTCCCAGCGTGTCGCGGATGCTGCGAGGCATGGAGGATCGAGGATGGATCGCTCGCGGGCAGGACGACACCGACGCGCGGCGCGCCGTCATCACCCTGGGGGCCGACGGACGCGCCCTCATGGCGGCGATCGGCCCCGCCAGCGAGCGCGCCTACCGGCACATCGAGTCGGTGCTCGGACCCAGCGAGCTCGACAGCCTGCTCGCACGACTCGACGAGCTGACCGCGGCGTTGGACCACGTCGACACCGGGGACACCGAGGAGGTGGCCTGATGGCGCTCGTCTTCGCCGGCGTGTGTTCCCACGCGCCCGGCATCACCGGTCGTGCGCACCTCGCCGACCCGGACGTGCGCGAGCGCGTCCACGGGGCGATGCACGACATGCACGATCGCCTGCGGGCGGCCGAGCCCGACGCCGTCGTGATCATCGCTGCCGAACACTTCGCCAACTTCTTCATGGACAACATGCCGTCGTTCGCGATCGGCATGGCCGACCACTACACCGGCCCGATCGAGGACCCCGGTTGGCTCGCCATCGAGCGCCACGAGGTCCCCGGCGACCGCGATCTGTCGCGCCGGTTGATCACCGAGGTGATGCGCACCGCGGACGTCGCCTACGCCGAGGAGTGGAAGTTCGATCACGGGATCATGGTGCCGCTGCACTTCCTCACCCCGGACTTCGACGTGCCGGTCGTGCCGGTCAACATCAACTGTCAGGGGCCGCCGCTGGCGCCGCTCGAGCGGGCGTGGGCGTTCGGTGCGGCGATCGGTCGCGCTGCCGCGGCCGTGCCCGAGCGGGTGGCCGTCGTCGGGACCGGCGGCATCTCGCACTGGCCGGCGACGCCGGACTCCGGCAGGATCAACGAGCGCTGGGACCGGGAGTTCATGGACCGCTGGTGCCGCAACGATCGCGACGCGCTGCTCGACTACGACGACACCACCGTGTACGCCGACGCCGGTCAGGGCGGGTTCGAGATCCGCACGTTCATCGCCGTCAGCGCCGCGGCGAGCGGTGCGCCCGGGACCGTGCACTACCTCGAA
This sequence comes from uncultured Ilumatobacteraceae bacterium, assembly GCA_964350535.1. Lineage (GTDB taxonomy): Bacteria > Actinomycetota > Acidimicrobiia > Acidimicrobiales > Ilumatobacteraceae > CAYGLH01. The sequence continues at coordinate 6,535 of CAYGLH010000077.1, read as the reverse complement.
CCGGTGCCGATCTTCGCCGTGAGCTGCACCACCGCCACCTACGACCTCTCCGCCGCCTGACCGCAGGCGCCTCACCGCGCGCGCCGTCCGGTCCAGCGGACCGCAGCCCGGGCACGCCGCCCCCGCCGAGGTGCTACGTTCCGCTCACAACCGATTTGTGGGTGGCACGCGACTCCATGGGAGGGGAATCACATGCGTATCCGACGAATGGTGGCACTGCTGACGGTGCCGGGACTTGCCGTGGTCGGCGCCAGCCGATCCTCGGCGCAGGAGCCCGAGCGCGATGCCGATCTCGAGATCGCCGCCGGCGCGACGCTCGAGCCGACGACGGCGGCGACCGCTCCCAAGGCGGCGACGAGCCAGCTCGCCGAGTCCGACCCCGAGCTGCTCGCGCGCACCGACAGCACGACGGTGCCGGTCGTCGTCAAGCTGGACTACGACTCGATCGCCACCTACGACGGCTCGGTCGCCGGGCTCGACGCAACCAGCCCGGAGGTGACCGGCAGCGACCTCACGGGTGAGAGCGCGGCAGAGGTCCGCTACGAGGGCTACATCGAATCCCAGGAGGCCGACTTCGCGTCGGAGCTGGCGACCGCGGTGCCCGAGGCCGACGTGGTGGGCGAACCGTTGCGCACCGTGTACGGCGGCGTGCGGATGACCGTCCCGGCGAACCGCGCCGCCGATGTCGCCGCCCTCGACGGGGTGGTCGCGGTCCAGCAGGACGCGCTGCTCCAGCCGCTCACCGACGCCAGCCCGGAGTTCATCGGTGCCGACACCCTCTACCCCACGCTCGGCGGAGCGAGCGATGCCGGTGCCGGCGTGATCTTCGGTGTGCTCGACAGCGGGGTGTGGCCGGAGCACCCGTCCCTCGCCGACCAGGGCAACCTCGCCGCGCCGCCCCCGCCGTTCGGCGGTGGCGCCCGGACCTGCGACTTCGGTGACAACCCGCTCACCCCCGACGTCGACGTCTTCGAGTGCAACAACAAGCTGATCAGCGGTGAGGCGTTCATCGACACGTACCTCGCCGTCGTCGGCGGCGAGGTCTACGACACGGCGCGGGACAGCAACGGCCACGGCACCCACACGGGCACCACCACGGCCGGCAACGCGCTCGACTCGGCCGAGGTCTTCGGCGTCGACCGCGGCCCGCTCAACGGCATCGCCCCGGGGGCGTGGGTCGCCGCCTACAAGGTGTGCGGTGCCGACGGCTGCTTCCAGTCCGACTCGGCCGCGGCCGTGCAGCAGGCGATCTACGACGGCGTCGACGTGATCAACTTCTCGATCTCCGGCGGCACCAACCCGGCCACCGATCCGGTCGAGCTGGCGTTCCTCGACGCCTACGCCGCCGGCGTCTTCGTCGCCGCGTCTGCCGGCAACGAGGGTCCGGGCGCGTCGACCACCAACCACCTGTCGCCGTGGACCACCACGGTCGGTGCGTCGACCCAGACCCGCGAGTTCCAGTCCACGATCAGCCTCACAGCGGGCAACGGCGACACCGCCGAGTTCGACGGTGTGTCGATCACGTCGGGCGTCGCCGACGCCACGCCCGTCGTGATGTCGAGCGACCCCGTCTACGGCAGCGTCCTCTGCGACGCGCCCGCCGCGCCGGGCTCGCTCGAAGGGCTGATCATCGCCTGCCAGCGCGGTGCCATCGCCCGCGTCGAGAAGAGCTACAACGTCTCGCTGGGCGGCGCCGCGGGCATGATCCTGTACAACCCGTCGCTCGCCGACGTCGAGACCGACAACCACTGGGTGCCGACCGTGCACCTCGCCGACGGCACCGACTTCGTCGCGTGGATGCAGGCCCACGGCGACGTCACGGCGACGTTCACCGACGGCACCGTCGGCGACGGGCTCGCCGACGTGATGGCCGCCTTCTCGTCGCGCGGTCCGGCGGGCAACTTCATCAAGCCCGACGTCACGGCGCCCGGCGTGCAGATCCTCGCCGGTCATACGCCGACGCCGGAGAGCTTCGTCGAGGGTCCCCCCGGCGAGTACTTCCAGGCGATCGCCGGCACCTCGATGTCGTCGCCGCACGTCGCCGGCGCCGCCGTGCTGTTGAAGGCGTTGCACCCCGAGTGGACGCCGGGCCAGATCAAGTCGGCGCTGATGACGACCGCACGCGTCGACCTCGTCAAGGAGGACCTCACGACGCCAGCCGATCCACTCGACTTCGGTTCGGGCCACATCGACCTCACCGTCGCCGGCAACCCGGGCCTGACGATCGACGCGTCGGCCGACCAGATGATCGCCTTCGGCGTCGACGCGCTCAACGCGGTGCATCTGAACCAACCGTCGATCAACGCACCGGTCATGCCGGGACGGGTCGAGACCACCCGGACCGTGAAGAACGTGTCCGGGCAGCGCGTCCGGTACCGGGTGGAGGTCACGTCGCCCGAGGGCAGTTCGATCTCGGTCGACCAACGCAGCATCACGCTCGCCCCCGAGCAGACCGCCACGCTCGACATCACGATCGAGTCGGACGCGCCGACGGCGCAGTACTTCGGCGAGATCCGGCTGGTGCCGAACCGGGGCAACCTCCCCGCGCTGCACATCCCGGTCGCCTTCGTGCCCCAGCAGGGCACGGTCAACCTGATGAGCAACTGTGACCCCGCAGAGATCTCCCAGCTCAGCCTGACCGAGTGCGCGGTCACCGCGCAGAACAACGGGTTCAACGACACGGTCGTCGACCTGACGACCACGGCGAGCAACCGGCTCTACATCGTCGGCGCCGACGGTGCGGAGATCCCCTGGTACGGCGGCTCGGCGACGCTGGACGACGTGGAGTTGGCGGGTGCTCAGATCGGCACGCCGACGCTGCAGCCGGCCGGACCGCTGGGGAGCGGCTACGTGTCGCTCGATGCGTTCGGACCACCGACCCCGATCGGCGACGAGGAGATCGTCAACTACACCGTTCCTCCGTTCCAGTACGCCGGCAAGACGTACAGCCGGCTGGGCGTGGTGTCGAACGGCTACCTCGTCGTCGGCGGCGGCACCGCCGAGGACGTCGACTGCTGCAATCCGTTGCTGCCCGACCCGTCGCGGCCGAACAACATCCTCGCCCCGTTCTGGACGGATCTCGACGGGACGGACTCGACGGGCTACTTCATCAACGTCCTGTCCGACGGCACGTACAGCTGGATCATCGTCGAGTGGCGACTCCGCCCGTGGGGCGCCGGTCCGGAGGTGGCGGAGAACGTCTTCCAGACATGGATCGGCGTCGACGGGTTCGAGGACATCACGTTCAACTACGGCCCGGTCGCCGACCCCGGCTTCCCGCTCGTCGTCGGCGCCGAGAACGAGGTCGGCAGCGACGGCGACCAGCTCGGTCCCGACGTGCTCCCCACCGAGGACCTGCGCATCGTCAGCACCGACCCGGTGCCGGGCGACAGCGTGAGCTACCGCGTCACGGCGCTCGGTCTCAAGCGGGGTCAGGCCGTGGTGCAGAGCGAGATGGAAGCCTCGACAGTCGGCGGCACCACGATCGTGTCGTCTCCCGTGAGGGTGACGAAGTTCGACTGGTGGCGATGACGACCTGACGCGTCGCTCAACCGCAGCGGAACGGCGGGCTCCCACCGTGGTACCGGTAGCTGGTGCCATCGGCCTCGAGCACGATCAGGACGCCATCGGTGAGCACCTGCGCATACACCATGCCGGGCCGGGGGCAGCCGTAGCTGCCGTCGCCCCACACCACCGCCTCGGCGCGGGTCACGGTCACCGCGTCAGTGGCCACGCCGAGGTGGTCGGCCAGGTCGTGCACCGCCGTCGCGACGAGCGAGGACGATTCGTCGAGCGGACCGAGCACCTCGGTGGGATCCGTCGGTGTCCCGATCGCCTGTGGCGGTCCGGTCGCGGGGACGAGATCCGAGGCACCCGGGCGCGACGGAGGCGACGAGTCGTCGACCGGACCGGTGTCGGGGGTCACCGTCGTCCCGGGATCGCTCGGCGCAGGCTCGTCCTCATCACCGCCGCAACCTACGACGAGCGACAGCGTCGCACCGATCAGACCGACCACGAGCGGCGCCCTCGAACCTGCCATGCGGGTTGGACGACGGCCGCCGACGCGCCGGTTCCGGACCTCGGCATCGGGCGTGCGGGTTCCGCAGGTCATCCGCCAGAGTCGTCGGCCTCGAGCAGGTCGATCAGGATCGGGTAGACGAGGCCGATGTCGCCCGCCGGATGCGCCGGGTCGATGACGTCGTGCGGAAGCCCGATGGCCGGGAGCACCACCACCTCGACCGGGCCGTCGGCGTCCTCCCAGCCGTCCACGAGGTTCCGGACGTGGTCGAAGTCGACCTGGTCGTCGTCGGGGTTGAGCACGACCACGACGTGCTCCGCCGCCGATCGGTGCCTCCTCAGCTCGTTCTCGTTGGCGCGGGCGAGGAGGAACATCGAGGACAGCGCGCCGGTGGACTCGCCGGCGTACGTGTGGTCGAGCTTCACGCCGTCGGTCGGCAGTGAGAGGTTCGGGAGCCGGTTGAAGAGGTTGATGAACGCGGTGGTCACGAAGCGTGGCACGCCGGGGATGGAGACAGCAGGGGCGACGGCGACCACGCGTTCGACGTCGCGGAACTGTGCGGTCCACATCGCCATCACACCCCCCATCGACAGGCCGAGGACTCGGACCTCGTCGCCGAGGCCCGTCGCGATGTCGATCGACTCGTCGCCGTAGTCGCGCAGCTCCTGGGCGGTGAGGTCGGCGACGAGATCGACGCTGCCGATGGCCTGGCCGGTGCCATCGGACAGACCGTGGCGGGGGGCGCGCATGATCAGCACGTTGGCGCCGTCGTCGTGGAGCTGGCGGCCGAGCTCGAGGAACTGCTCCGGGCAGTTGGTCAGGCCGTGGAACAACACGATGGCCACGGCGGTCGCTTCACCGTGATCGAGCAGCGTCGACCGGCACGGCTCGATGACGCCGAGCTCGCCCGCGTCGCCCGTGGCCTCGGAGAAGCGGTCGAGGGACTCCTCGAACGTGGTGGTCGGATCGGGCTGTGCGCCGAGGTTGCTGCTCGACACCGGCACCACGGTCGCCAGCAGGGCCACCGCGACCACGACGGCGACGGAGCCGCCGACCCAGCGGATCGCGGTGCGCCGGCGCGACAGCTCGACGGTGACCGACGGCGCCTGGTCGGCGAGGTGGCCGCGCCGCGCGATCGCCACCACGGCGACACCGATCAGCAGGACGAGGGCGACGGTCGTGGCGACGTCGAGACCGCGTTCGCCGTTCCACCCACCCGACGCCAGACCGAACAGCACCAGGGCATCCGCCAGCATCGGAACCACCGCGTGGCCCGAGACGCGCCGGAGCAGGTAGAGCGGGCAGCCGAGCGCGGCCACGGCCACGAGCTCGGCGACGCCCAGCGGGCTCTCGACGAGGAACATTGCCGCGACACCGACGGCGAACAACGCCGATGAACGCGTGGCGACGGCGCGCTCGGCGACGCCGGAACGCCGGAGTGAGCAGATGACGAGACCGCGGAACAGCAGCTCGAGGCCGGCGGCGAGCACCAACGCGGTGAGGGCAGCGAGGACTGCGAACCCCACACCGAGGTCCGCGAGCTGCGACCAATCCGTCGCAACGACCCCGGCGACGACGAGCACCGCTCCGTACCACCACGTCTCACGCGGGGCGCCGCGCTCCTCGATGAGCACCGCCGTCCACCAGCCGAGGACGACGATCACCACCACGACCAGCGCGAGCGCGAGCAGTGCCGGGATGAGCAGCACGAGGAGCAGCGTGTCGACCTCGTCAACCACGCCGTACGCATGGTCGAGGCGGCGAGCGGTGACGAACGGCGTGCCGACGAGCAGGGCGAGCCAGCCGATGATCACCCCGGCCAGCCCGGCGCGACCGAGCGAGCGAGGGGTGGGCGACGACATCCCGCCGAGACTATGAGTCCGTCGAGCCGGCGGGCCAGACGTCCGCGTCCGGGCGCGACGGTGCTGCCGGCGATCGTCCACCGATACCCTGGAGCGCGTCCCCGAGATCCCGGGCGCAGCCGGCCGCTCAGCGCGGTCGATCGCCCGACGGAGTTGATGTGACCACGTGCCGTTCCTTCGAGCCGCCGAACCCCGCGGCGATCCAGCAACAGTTGTTCCGCGCCCTCAACCGCGTGCTCGAGCCGGCCGTTCGTAGCGGCATCGGGAACCCGCTCGCCGGGCCCGGAGCGCTCGTGCTCGAGACCACCGGGCGCCGCACGAGGCTCGCCCGGCGGGTCCCGCTGCTCGGTGCACGGCTCGGCGACACCCTGTGGGTCAGCACTGTTCGGCCGTCGAGCCAGTGGGTGCGCAACCTCGAGCACCAGCCCGACGCGAGCGTCTGGGTGGGCGGACGGCAGCGTCCGGTGCGCGCCGACGTCGCACGGCTCGGGCCGGCGACGGTCGCCCGCCTGCAGATCGACGACTGACCTGCGCGGGGTCAGCCGACCTCGAACTCGAGCTGTGCGGTGCCGGTCTCGAAGGTGCTCGTCCGCACGTCGACGGTGATGATCCATCGCCCGGCGATGGGGATGTCCACCGGCAGGTGGTAGGCACC
>CAYGLH010000076.1:0-11805 GCA_964350535.1 uncultured Ilumatobacteraceae bacterium | reverse complement strand
CGAGGCGCCGGCGGACCTGTGGACCTTGGCGCGTCTCAGGTTCACCAACATGGAGATGTCCGCGCTCCCGGATCTCGCCGGTGCGATGTGGGAGTCGATCTCGATCGCTTGGATCGGCACGCTGATCGCCGCCGTCGTCGCCGTGCCGTTGTCGTTCCTCGCCGCCGAGAACCTGGTCGGTCGACCGGTTGCGTGGGTCACGCGGCAGGTGTTCAACCTGTTGCGGGCGATCCCGGAGGTGATCCTCGCGCTGGCGTTCATCCCGATCTTCGGGCTGACCCCGATGGCCGGCGTGATGGCGATCGGTGTCGGGTCGATCGGCACGCTCGGCAAGCTGTTCTACGAGATCCTCGAGGGGATCAAGACCGGGCCACTCGAAGCCGCCGACTCCGTCGGCGCGTCGCGCCTGCAGCGTCTGCGCTGGGGCGTGATCCCGCAGGTGACCCCCGAGCTGTCGTCGTTCATCCTGTACCGGTTCGAGGTCAACATCCGTGCCTCGGCCGTGATGGGCCTGGTCGGGGCGGGCGGCATCGGGTCGGACCTCGCGCTCGCCCTGCGGTTCAAGGAGTATGGCGATGCCGGCCTCGGGCTGATCATCGTGATCGTCGGCACGATCGCCGTCGACGCCGTGTCCGGCATGGTCCGCCGCCGGATCGTGGCCGGCCGGACCAGCGGCACCGAGGCCGACGTCGATCGCGAGGTCGACGCCGCCCTCCTCGCCTGAACCTGTCACCACGGGGTCAGACCCCGGTGTTACAGGTTGCGGCGGAAGAGGGAGTGGACGCGCTCCCAGTGCAGCTCGGAAGCGTTCCGGTCGTACCGGGGGCCGGCGGGGGCGAAGCCGTGGACGGCGTCGGTGATCGTGTCGAGCGTGTAGGTGACGCCGGCGGCGTCGAGCGCGCCGGTCATCACCGGGATGGTCTCGGCGGGTGCGGTCTCGTCGGGGTCGACCCAGGCCATGTAGACCTCGGCCTCCACCGAGTCGAGCCGGAGGTGCGGCGAGTCGTCGTCGTCCGGGCGGACCATCCATGCCCCGTGGACCGAGGCGACGGCGGCGACGCGGTCGGGCATCGCCCGAGCGAGCGAGACGACGAGGCCGCCGCTCATGCAGAACCCGACGGCACCGACCTTGCCGTCGGCGGCGGCCGGATCGGCGTCGGCGACCGACAGCAGGGCGGCGGCGTCGCCGACGATGTTGGTCGGGGTGACCGTGCCCATCAGCTCGCGCCGGTGGTGCATGTCCTCGTCGCTCATCCCGAACTCGCGGAACGGCCCGCCCCGGTAGAAGAGGTAGGGGAGCATGACGTAGTAGCCGGCGCTGGCCAGTCGCGTCGCCATGTCCTTGAGCGCCGGACGGATGCTGGGGGCGTCCATCAGGTACAGCACCACCGGATGCGGTCCGTCGTGGGTCGGGTGGTAGATGAAGGTCTTCATCTCACCCTCGGGCGTGGTGACGTCGATCTCGCGCTCGATCATCCGGCGAGTCTGCCAAACGCGTCAGTTCGTGGTCGAGATGCCGCCGTCCACGGGGATCACGGCACCGGTGGTGTAGGCCCCGGCGCGGCTGGCGAGGAAGATCGCCGTGCCGGCGATGTCCTGCGCGCTGCCGATCCGCTTGCGCGGGACGTTGGAGGCGACGAGCGCCTTGCCCTCGTCCGTGCCGAGGCGATACTCCATCATCTTCGACTCGAACGGGCCGGGGGCGATCGAGTTGATCGTGATGTCGTCGTCGACGAGGTGGGCGGCGAGGTGGCGGGCGAGCATGTGGATGCCGGCCTTCGAGGCCGAGTATGAGTAGTTGTTGCCGTCGGGGACGCGGATCCCGTCGATCGATCCGATCATGATCACCCGCGACGGGTCGTCGGCCGTGGCGTTCGTCCGCAGCTGGGGGAGGAGCGCCTGGGTGAGCAGGAACGGTGCCTTGACGTTGATGTTCATCACCTTGTCGAACCCGACCTCGGGGAACTCACCCAGGTCGGCGCCCCACGCCGCGCCGGCGTTGTTGACGAGGATGTCGATCGACGACTCGCGCTCGGTCAGGTCGGCGACGAAGCCGTCGACGCCGTCGGCCGTCGACAGGTCGGCGGGCAGGGAGATGCACTCGCCGACCTCGCTCAGCTCGGCGGCCGCCTGATCGCAGGCCTCGGCCTTGCGCGCCGTGATGTAGACCTTCACACCGTTGGCGACGAGGCCCGAGGCGATCATGTAGCCGATGCCGCGTGAACCCCCGGTGACCACGGCGGTCTTGCCGGCGAGCCCGAACAGCGAGTCGAGTGAGAGCGGGGAGGAGTCGTTGGCCATCGCGCTTGTGTAGTCGCTGCTGGCACCGCACGGGAACTCCGGCATGCTGATGGGCATCGATCCGCACCGACCCGACCAGCGACCCGACCTGCTCCTCGACGAGCTTCCGCCGCCCGGCGAGCGGCGAGTCGCCGTGCGCGTCACCCCCGACGCGCTCCGGCAGCTGCGCGGCGGCCACCCGTGGCTCTACGACGGGTCGATCACCGACGTCTCCCACGACGGCGCGCCCGGCGATCTCGCGGTGGTGTTCGACGACCGCCGCAGGTTCGCCGGCATCGGGCTCTACGACCCCGAGTCGCCGATCCGGGTGAAGCTGCTGCACACCGGCCGCCCGACGGCGATCGACGAAGAATGGTTCGCGGCGCGCGTTGCGCAGGCGTACGGACTGCGCTCACCGATCTGGTCGGGCCCGGACGGGTTGTCGAGCGCGTTCCGGGTGATCAACGGTGAGAACGACGGCCTGCCGGGGCTGATCGCCGATCTCTACGCCGACACGCTCGTGGTGAAGGTGTACACCTCGGCCTGGGCACCGTGGTTGGGGGCCGTGCTGCCGGGCCTGGTGGATGCCACCGGGTGTCGCGGCGTCGTGCTGCGTTGCGCCCGCGCCGCGGCCGCGGGGGTACTGGCCGAGCTGGACGGCGCGGTGATCGTCGGCACCGTCCCGGACGGACCGGTCGAGTTCCAGGAGGGCGGGCTGCGGTTCGCCGCCGACGTCCGCCGTGGCCAGAAGACCGGGCACTTCCTCGACCAGCGCGCCAACCGGCTGCGGGTCGGCGCCCGCGCCGCCGGACGGGCGGTGCTCGACGTGTTCGCCGCCACGGGTGGGTTCAGCGTTCACGCCGCCGCCGGCGGTGCGGAGCGGGTGGTCAGCATCGACAGCTCGCGCCCGACGCTCGAGGCGGCCCGGCGCAACATGGCGCTCAACCTCGACCGCGACGCCGTCGCCGCGTGCCGCCATGAACTGCTCGTCGGCGATGCCTTCGACGAGATGGCCCGATTGGCCCGCTCCTCGGAACGGTTCGACATCGTGGTGGTCGACCCACCGTCGTTCGCCCGCCGGCAGAGCCAGGTGCGCGGCGCGCTCAACGCCTATCAACGGCTCGCCGATCTGGCCGTGCCCCTCGTCGCCACCGGAGGCGTGCTCGTCCAGGCGTCGTGTTCGAGTCGCGTTCCCCCCGACGAGTTCTACGAGGCGGTGGATGACGCGCTCGCGGCGAGCGGCCGGCACGCCCACCTGGAGGAACGCCACGGCCACGACGTCGATCACCCGGTGACCTTTCCGGAGGGTGAGTACCTGAAAGCCGGATTCTGGCGCTTGGGGTGACATCGTTACGCTGACCGCATGGCATCGGTCGAGGCGAACGGGATCACCATCGAGTACGACGTGCAGGGTGAGGGCGACCCCCTGTTGCTCGTGATGGGGTTGGGCGGCCAGCTGACCGATTGGCGCCAGCCCTTCGTCGATGCGCTCGTCCAGCGCGGCTTCCGGGTCATCCGCTTCGACAATCGGGACATCGGCCTCAGCACCGAGTTCGACTGGGAGCCGCCGTCGATGACGAAGAACGTCCTGGCACTCGTCGCACGACGCCCGGTGTCCGCCGACTACGACATCCGCGACATGGCCGCCGACGCGAACGGGCTCCTCGACGCGCTCGACGTCGGCCCCGCGCATGTCGCCGGGATGTCGATGGGCGGCATGATCGCCCAGCAGTTGACGATCGACCACGCCGCGGCGGTGCGGTCGCTCACGTCGGTGATGTCGAACACGGGTGACCGCAAGCGGGGCGGCATCTCCAAGCGGCTGCTGCCCAAGCTCGCCCGGCGGCCGGAGCCGACGCGCGAGAATGCCGTCGACGAGTCGGTGAAGTTCTTCCGGCTGATCTCCGGGCCGGCATTCGACGCGGTCGAGCACCGCCGCATCGCCACCGAGAACCTCCACCGCAGCTTCCGCCCGCAGGGGACGGCGCGCCAAGCGGCCGCGATCGCCGCCAGCCCGGACCGCACCGCGGGCCTCGCCGAGGTGCGCGTGCCGACGCTCGTCGTACACGGTCTCCGCGATCCGCTCGTGCTGCCCACCGGCGGCATGGCGACCGCCGCGGCGGTGCCCGGCTCGCGTCTCGTGATGTACCCGGACATGGGGCACGACATCCCGACCGCGCGGGTGGGCGAGATCGCCGACGCGATCCGTCGCAACGCCGACCGCGCGGGCTGAGCGCACCATCGGCGCGGTGAGCCGGGTGGCCTACTGCTCGGGGAGGAAGAACCCGACCGGCGTGGACTTGCGCACGTAGCCGAGGATCGGGGTCGCCCGCACGATGGCGTTCGACCCCTGCGGCACGGCACTGCGCTCGGTGGCCCGCCACGCGACGACCGATCCGGACGACCCGTCGTCGACGGCGATGTACAACGTGTAGCGGTCGCGTTCGAGCAGGCGTCGCACCGGTCGCGGCAGGGGCACCACCTCGGCGGGCCGACGGGCGCGCAGCACCACCCCGGTGCGCTCGACGGTGTTGAAGCCGTCGGCGGCCCCGCACACCGCCAACCACAGGCCGGCGACGATGGGGAGGAACGCCAGCACGGCGAACCCGGTGGCGACGTGGCTGATCACCCAGTCCTGGTCGGGATAGCGGTCGTACAGCGACTGCAGCGCGTCGCCCCTGGCGACGTCGGCGAACCAGGCGCGGGCCCACATCCCGGCGAACGTGGCGACCAGCCCGATGGCGACGGCGACGAACGGTTGGATGCCGTAGCCCAGCCGGATCGGGTAGCGGATCCGGACGAGCCGCCCGTGCCCGCCGACCGCGCTCCAGGCGCGGTAGTGGTCCTCCCTGGCGAGGGGCAGCTCGACCGCGGCGCCCTCGGCGAGGCACACCGCGGAGGCGTAGGCCAGCCGGCGGTCGCCGTCGTCGACCGAGCTCGGGGCCATCGGCCCGAACCCGGCCTCGACCAGGAGCTGACGGACCTGCAGCCACTGGCTGGCGGCCACCTTGCCGGCTTCGGTGTGCGTCCATTCGCGGCGGACGGCGTGGCCGATCACCCGCGCCGCGACGACGAGGATCACGATCAGCAGCCCCCACGCGAGCGCGCGCCGCTCGATCGAGTCGACGACGGCGATGCCGGGGTCGTCGCGCCGCACCGACGCCCACCAGGTGAGCATCGACAGCACGACGAGGATCGCCGGACCGCCGAGGTACAGCGCGCTCCAGCGACGGCACACGAGGCCGGCGCGGTACGCCTCGTCGGACACGAGGCCGGAGAAGCGCTTCCACCACGACCCGCGGATGTCGACCGCCAGGTAGCGCGCCGGGATCGCATGGTCCGTGGTGAACCTGGCCATGATGTGCTGCAGAACCAGCCGCTCGTGGGGCAGCAGCGCGTCGCCACGGTCGGCGGTGGCCGCCGGCCGGACGCGCGCCAGCTCGTCGTCGTCGTCGGGGGGCAGGATCCGCAGCCACCCGCGCGCCGCCAGGTCGATGACGGTGGCGCGGAACCCAGCCGCGGTGACGGTGGCGTCGTTGACCAGCATGTTGACGATCGCCGGCGACTCCTTGCGGAGCCCGCCGGCCGCCTCGGCGGGCTCGGGGCGTTCGGGCAGCGTGAGGGACTCGACGACGCGCAGCGCCACGAGGGCAGCGACGGCGAGGACGAGCGTGAGCACGAGCATCCCGCCCGAAGGTGCGGGGGCGATGGGGCCGGTGCCCAACATCCCGATCGTCATGGATTCATTGTGCATCACGAGTCGTCGCCGCGCAGGTATACCGTGCGTTGCGGGAAGGGGATCTCGATCCCGTCGGCGTCGAAGCCCGTCTTGATCGCCTCGCGCAGCTCGCGTCGCAGCGCCCACTGGCTGCCCGCCTCGGTCTTGACGACGATCCGCACGGTCACGGCATCCGCCCCGAGCGCCTCGACGCCGAGGATCTGGGGCGCTTCCAAGATCTTGTCGGCCCACTCCTCTGTGGCGCAGGTCGTCTCCGCCGCACGCATCATCACCTCGCGCACCTGGTCGAGGTCGGCGTCGTAGGCGACGTCCATGTCGACGACGGCCACCGACCACTGCTGAGACATGTTCCCGACGCGCAGGATCTCGCCGTTCGGGACGTGCCAGACGGTGCCGTCGACGTCGCGCAGCACCGTGGCCCGCAGGCTGATCTCCTCGACGGTGCCCACCGCCTCGCCGACATCGACGACGTCGCCGAGGCCGAAGTGGTCCTCGATGAGCATGAACAGGCCGCTGATGCAGTCCTTCACCAGGCTCTGGGCCCCGAAGCCGAGCGCGACGCCGGCGATGCCCGCGCCGGCGATCAGCGGACCGAGGTCGACGCCGAGCTCGCCGATGATCAGGATCAGCGCGACGACCCAGACGAGCACGGTGACGGTGCTGCCGACCACCGAGGCGATCGAGTCGGCCCGGGCCGCCTTGCGCGGGTCCTCCTTGGGCGGCGCGAGCCGCGTGCCGGGGTCGACGCCGAGTTGTCGCAGGCGCGCCGTGGTCGCCGACGCGTCGGTCATGATGATGCGCTCGATCACCTTGCGCAGGTACCGGCGGAGCAGCCGGCTCGTGATCCAGGGGATGAGCAGGATCAAGAGGATCGTGAGCGGTGTGTCGAGGAACCAGTTGGTGAGCTTGGCCGCGGTCTCGTTGCCGTCGGTCCGGTCGAACACCTCCTCGCACAGCCAGCCGGGGCGGTCGCCGCAGGCGTCGGTGAGCGGGTCGGGTTCGGTGGTGCTCGTGACCCAGGGCATGCGTCGACCGTAGCGATCCGGTCCCGCCCTCCGACGGATCCGGTGGGAGAACCCGGCGGGCAGCATTACAGTCGGTCCGGCCATGAGCGAAGCCAATGTTTCTCGAGCGGCCGATCGGCGGTCCGGTCCACGTCTCGGGGTGGTCGGAGCGGGCTACGTCGGCCTCACGACCGGGGCGTGCTTCGCCTCGATGGGGCACCGTGTGACCTGCGCCGACATCGACCAGCAGCGCGTCGACATGCTGCGCGCCGGTCGCATCCCGATCGTCGAAGCCGGCCTGCAGGAGATCGTCACCGAGGTGCTCGCCGACGGTCGGCTCGACGTCGTCCTCGGTGCCCCGGCAGCGGCCGCCGACGCCGACATCGTGTTCCTGTGCGTGCCGACGCCCCAAGGCGAGGACGGCAGCGCCGACCTCAGCTACATCCGCGCCGCCGCCGCCGAGATCGCCCCGGTGCTGCGGCCGGGCGCCATCGTGGTCAACAAGTCGACGGTGCCGGTCGGCTCGGCATCGGTGGTCGAGCGCGTGATCGAGCGCGACGACGTGTTCGTGGTGTCGAACCCGGAGTTCCTGCGCGAGGGCACCGCCGTCCACGACTTCCTGAACCCCGATCGGGTCGTGATCGGCGCGTCCGATCGCGACGCCGGCGAACGCGTCGCCGCGCTGTACGACGGCATCGACACGAAGATCATGATCACCGACCCGGCGTCGGCCGAGACGATCAAGTACGCCGCCAACGGGTTCCTGGCGATGAAGATCTCCTTCGCCAACGCGATCGCCGCGATGTGCGAAGCCGTGGGCGCCGACGTTGCCGCGGTGCTCGACGGCATCGGTTCGGACGAGCGCATCGGCCGCCAGTTCCTCGCTCCCGGGCCCGGCTGGGGCGGGAGCTGCTTCCCCAAGGACTCCCGGGCGCTCGTCAAGATCGCCGAGGACCACGGCTACAACTTCTCGATGATGCGCGGGGTGATCGAGGTCAACGACGAGCAGCGCACGCGGATCATCGCCAAGCTCCGTCGGGCCGTCGGGCGCGAGCGTGGGGGGCTCGAGGGCGTGACGATCGGGGCCCTCGGGCTCACGTTCAAGGCGGGCACCGACGACCTGCGCGAATCGCCCGCCCTGCGCGTGATCGACGCGCTGCGGCGGGCCGGCGCCACGGTCCGGGCCTACGACCCGACCACCGCAGCGGGGGTTTCGGGGCATCGCGCCGAGGTCCTTGACGGCATCGAGCTGGTGCCCACCGCGGTCGACATCGCGGAGGGCGCCGATGTCATCGCCGTGTTCACCGAGTGGCCCGAGTTCGCGTCGGTGCCACTCGAGCAGCTCGCCCGCCGGGCCGGACGCCAGCTCACGGTCGTCGACACCCGCAACCTGCTCGACCCGGTGACCGTGCGCGCCGCCGGTCTCGAGTACGAGGGTGTGGGCCGGACCTGATGGCCCGCGTCGTCGTCACCGGAGGTGCGGGCTTCCTCGGATCGCACCTGTGCCGCCGCTTGCTCGACCGGGGCGACCAGGTCGTCGCGATCGACAACCTCGTCACCGGCTCGGTGAGCAACATCGACGACCTGTTCGGGCGGCGAGGGTTCACGTTCGTCGAGCACGACGTCAGCTCCTACGTGTGGGTGCCAGGCGACGTCGACACGATCATGCACCTCGCCAGCCCGGCGTCGCCCGCCGACTTCGAGCGGATCCCGATCCAGATCCTGAAGGTCGGCGGCAACGGGACGCACAACTGCCTCGGGCTGGCCAAGGCCAAGTCGGCACGGTTCTTCCTCGCATCGACCAGCGAGGTGTACGGCGACCCGCTCGTGCACCCCCAGCCGGAGACCTATTGGGGAAACGTCAACCCGATCGGCCTCCGGGGCGTCTACGACGAGGCCAAGCGCTACGCCGAGGCGATGACGATGGCGTACCACCGGCACCATGGCATCGACGTGCGGATCGTGCGGATCTTCAACACGTACGGCCCTCGGATGCGCGTCGACGACGGCCGCGCCGTGTCCAACTTCATCGTGCAGGCGCTGCGCGGCCAGCCGCTCACCGTGTACGGGGACGGCACGCAGACCCGCAGCTTCTGCTACGTCGACGACCTCATCGCCGGCTTCCTCGCGCTGCTCGACAGCGATCAGACGGGCCCGATCAACATCGGCAACCCGCACGAGTTCACGCTGCTGCAGCTCGCGGAGATGGTCCTCGACCTCACCGGCTCGTCCGCCGGGGTCGTGCACCAGCCGTTGCCCGCCGACGATCCGAAGCAACGTCAGCCCGACATCACGCTCGCCACCGAGCGTCTGGGATGGCAGCCGCAGACCGGTCTCGCCGACGGTGTCGGCCGCACCGTCGACTATTTCCGCGACGTCCTCGACGTTTCCTCGTGATCGACGGTCTCGTCGCGACCTCGCTCGCGTAAACTGCGGCGCCGTGTGGCGACCGAAGGTGATGGAAGGACTGCGTCCTTCCACCTTCGAGTTCCCGTCCACCGAGATCAGCATCCTCGTGCGCCGTTCGCGCGAGGTCGTGCTGCTGTCGGCGATCACCGGTGCGGTCACGGGGCTGTTCGTCCGCTTCTTCGAGTTCATCGTCGCCGAACGGCTCTACGAGCGGGTGCTCCACGGGCCGTTGTGGTTCGCGGCGATCGCGCCCGGTCTCGGGCTCGTGATCTCCGCGATCCTGCTCCGCACGCTCGGGGCCGGTGCGTCGCCGGCGACCTCCGACGAGTACCTCCGGGCCTTCCACGACCCGGAGTACCCGCTGCGGTTGCGGCCGTTCCTCGGACGGATCGGTGGCGCGATCAGCACCCTCGGCACCGGCGGGGCGATGGGCATGGAGGGCCCGTCCATCTATGCCGGCTCGGCGTTGGGGGCGATGATCCAGCGTCGGCTGCCGGCAGCGTTCCGCGGCGCCGACCACCGCACGCTCCTGGTCGCCGGGGCCGCGGCCGGTGTGGCGGCCATCTTCAAGGCACCTGCGACGGGCGCCATCTTCGCCTTGGAGGTGCCATTCCGCGACCAGCTCGCCCGGCGGATGCTGCTGCCCGCACTCGTCGCCAGCGCCTCGGGCTACCTCGTGTTCGTCGCGTTGAGCAGCACCAACCCGATCTTCACGCTGGAGTCGGACGGGTCGGCCGTGTTCGAGTACAAGGACCTGGCGGGCGCCGTGTTGCTCGGGATCGGGTGTGCGCTCGGCGCCCGCGCGTTCTCGCGGCTCGTCCGGACGGCGAAGGGCTTCACGCTGCGTCCTGCGGTGACCCGGCTGGCCGGCGCCACCGTCGTGCTGGTGGTGCTCTTCGTGATCACCCGGGGGCTGACCGGCGAGAGCCTCTCCACCGGATCCGGGTACAACGTGATCGCCTGGCTCGGCGCGGACCACTCGATCTGGCTGCTCGCCGCCGTCTTCGTGCTGCGATGTCTGGCGACCGCGACGTCGGTCGCCGGCGGCGGGGTCGGCGGCGTGTTCATCCCCTTGGTCGTCGGGGGTGCGCTGGTCGGGCGGGCCGTCGGCGAGGTGGTCAACCCGAACGATCCGACGTTGTACGTGTTGCTGGGGATGGCGGCGTTCCTCGGCGCGGGCTACCGCGTGCCGTTGGCCGCCGTGATGTTCGTCGCCGAGACCACCGGTCAGCCCGGCTTCATCGTTCCGGCGCTCTTCGCCGCGGTCGCCGCCGAGCTGGTGATGGGCGAGCAGTCGATCACCTCCTTCCAACGTTCGCCCGAGCGCGTCAATTAGCGGCGCCGACCGGCCGGGGCGAGATCTCGGGGGCGCTGGTGCGATAGTGGCCGGATGAGTGTCGAGGTCGTATCCGAGCTGCAGGGAACACTGGTCAGCACGCTCGTGGCGGAGGGCGCCGTCGTGACCGCCGGGCAGGAGATCGCCCTGATCGAGTCGATGAAGATGCACCACGGCGTGCTGGCACCGGCCGACGGCGTGCTCGGCAGCTGGCACGTGGCGCCGGGCGCCACGATGCTCGTCGGCGACCCGGTGGCGACGTTGCTCCCACACGCCGGGACCGCACCGAGCGAGGATGGCGGGTCGCCGGGGACGCCGGTCGCTGCTGCGGCCCCCACCGGCCTCGAGCGACCGGACCTCGCCGACGTGCTCGACCGTCATCGCACCGGCCGGGACGAGGCCCGCCCGGACGCGGTGGCGCGCCGTCGCACCCGCGCTCGGCGCACGGCGCGCGAGAACGTCGACGACCTCCTCGACCCGGAGTCGTACATCGAGTACGGCCCGCTGGTGATCGCCGCCCAGCGGCGACGCCGCGAGCTCGACGACCTGATTGCCAACACGCCGGCGGACGGGCTCGTCGCCGGCGTCGGCAGGGTCAACGGTGACCGGTTCGACGAGCGTGCAGCGACCTGCGTGGTGATGTCCTACGACTACACGGTGCTGGCGGGCACGCAGGGGATGCAGAACCATCGCAAGAAGGACCGGCTGTTCGAGATCGCCGAGCAACTGCGGGCACCGATCGTGTTCTTCACCGAGGGCGGCGGCGGCCGGCCGGGCGACACCGATGCGATCGGGGTCGGCGGGCTCGACTGCCTGGCGTTCCTGTGGTTCGCCCAGCTCTCGGGCACCGTGCCCCGGGTCGGGATCAACGCCGGGTACTGCTTCGCCGGCAACGCGGCGATCCTCGGGTGTTGCGACGTGGTCATCGCCACCGAGGACAGCAACATCGGCATGGGCGGTCCGGCGATGATCGAAGGCGGCGGGCTCGGCGTGTACGAACCGACCGCGATCGGCCCGATCGAGGTGCAGCGCTCGAA
>CAYGLH010000075.1:0-11849 GCA_964350535.1 uncultured Ilumatobacteraceae bacterium | reverse complement strand
GCGCTCGCCCGGGCGGCCGCGGGCTTCGCTCGCGCCCGTGACGAGCGCGGTGGGAGCTCCATCGGGGTCTTCTCCTGTTCGAAGTCGACCAACGAGATGAACTTCCTCGCCCAGAAGCTCGCCCGCACGGCGCTGGGCACGAACAACATCGATTCCTGCAACCGCACTTGACACGCTCCGTCGGTGGTCGGTCTGGCCACAGTGTTCGGAGCGGGTGGTGGTACGTCGTCCTATGCGGAAGCGGAAGCGGCCGACGTGATCGTGATGTGGGGCTCGAACGCCCGCAACGCCCACCCGATCTTCTTCCATCACGTGATGAAGGCGGTCAACGGCGGCGCCCGGTTGTACGTGGTCGATCCGCGCCGGTCCGAGACGGCGCAGTTCGCCGACCGTTGGTTGGGGCCGCACGTGGGCACCGACATCGCGTTGGCGAACACGATCGCCCGCGAGATCATCCACGAGGGATTGGTCCACGACGACTTCGTCGCCCGCGCCACGACCGGCTTCGACGAGTTCGCGGCGTCGGTCGAGGAGTGGACGCTGGAGCGCGGGAGCGAGGTGACCGGCGTGCCGGTCGAGGCGATCCGTGAGCTCGCGCACGCCTATGCCGGCGCGGATGCGGCCCAGCTGTGCTGGACGCTCGGCATCACCGAGCACCACAACGGGGTCGACAACGTGTTGGCGCTGTGCAACCTGGCGTTGCTGACCGGGCAGGTCGGCCGGTTCGGGGCGGGTCTGTCGCCGCTGCGCGGTCAGAACAACGTGCAGGGTGGCGGCGACATGGGCGCGTTGCCGAACAAGCTGCCCGGCTTCCAGGACGTCACCGACCACGAGGCGCGGGAGCGGTTCGAGGCGACGTGGGGCGTGTCGGTGCCACCGGACGACGGTTGGCACCTGACCGAGATGTTCGAGGCGATGGAGCGCGGCGAGCTGACGTCGGTGTTCGTGATCGGCGAGAACCCGGCGCAGTCCGAGGCCAACGTCGAGCACGCCCGCCACCTGCTCGACGGTCTGGACCATCTGGTCGTGTTGGACATCTACCTCACCAAGACCGCCGAGCTGGCCGACGTGGTGCTGCCGGGGTCGGCGTCGTGGTGCGAGTCCGACGGCACGGTCACGAACTCGGAGCGTCGGGTGCAACGGGTGCGCAAGGCACTCGACCCGCCGGGCGAGGCACGTGATGACATCGACATTCTCATCGCGCTCGCCGGACGGCTCGGCCAGTCGTGGAGCTACGGCGATCACGAGGCGGTGTGGGACGAACTGCGCTCGTTGTCGCCGATGCACCGCGGCATGTCCTGGCGCCGCCTGGAGGAGCTGGGCGGCATCCAATGGCCCTGCTTCTCGGAGGACACGCTGGAGCCGTCGTACCTGCACGGCCGGCTGTGGGCCGACGACCCTGCCGACCGAGGGCCGGCCGCGCCGTTCAGCGTCGTCGTCGACGAGCCACCGGTCGACGTGCTCGACGACGAGTTCCCCTTGCGGCTCACCACCGGACGCCGCCTCGATTCCTACAACACGGGCGTCCAGTCGGGCGGGTACCGCAGCCCCAACCGCCTCGGCGAGACGATCGACGTGTCGCCCGCCGACGCCTCCCGCCTTGGTCTGTCCGAGGGTGAAGTCGTGCGGGTGTCGTCACGCCGCGGCTCGGTCGACGCACCGGTCCACGTCGACCCGTCGTTGCGTTCCGGGTTGGTGTTCATGACGTTCCACTTCCCCGACGAGGTCGACGTCAACCAACTCACGATCGACGCCACCGACCCCCGCTCCGGCACGGCCGAGTTCAAGGCGTCGGCGGTGCGCATCGACCGGATCCCTGACTCGCTCGACGCAGTGGCAAGCTGACGAGCGGATGGACGTCGTCACCCGAGGGATCCCACCGACCGTGGCCGAGCGTGAGGCCGTCGACGCGATCCTCGGCCCGTGGGAGCCACCGGGAGACCACGACGCGGTCGGCGGCCACGACCGGCGGGCGTCGCGACCGAGGCTGCTCGACGTGCTGCACTCGATCAACGATCGGGTCGGCTGGCTGAGCCGGGAGGCGATCGACCATGTCGCCGAGCGGATGGACGTGTCACCGGCGGAGATCTACGGCGTCGCCACGTTCTACGCCCTGTTCTCCACGGTCGAGCGCCCACCGCGCCAGGTGCACGCGTGCATCGATCTCGCCTGTCGGGCCGCCGGCGGGTTCGCCGAGGACGAGCTGCCCGCCGGCGCCCACCCGAGCCCGTGTCTCGGCCACTGCGAGCACGGCCCGGCGGCCTACGTCGTCGACTCGGGGGTCGAGGTGCGGCGGATGGTGGCGACCCGGGCCGACCGCGACCGGCTCCGCGCCCTCGCCGCCGGCGCCGACCTCGACGCGAACGACGAGGTGCCGCCGGCGACAGGGGTTGCACAGGCCGGGGACGATGATCTCGTGTTGCTCCGGCGCGCCGGTCGCGGCGATCCGCTCGACCTCGAGGCCTACGTCGCCGACGGGGGCTTCGACGCGCTGCGCGCCGCCCGCCGGATGGGTGCCGACGAGGTCATCGCGACCGTCGGCCGCTCCGGGTTGCTCGGCCGCGGCGGCGCAGCGTTCCCCACGGCGCGCAAGTGGGAGGCCGTGCTCGCACAGCCCGCGCGACCGCACCACCTGGTGTGCAACGCAGATGAGTCCGAGCCGGGCACCTTCAAGGACCGCACGCTGATCGAGAACGACCCGTACGGTCTGCTCGAAGCGATGTGCATCGCCGCGTTCGCCACGGGCAGCGAGCACGGGTGGATCTACGTGCGCGGCGAGTACCCCCGGCCGGAGGCGACGCTGCGCACGGCGATCGACCGGTGCCGCCGACACGGCATCCTCGGCCCGGGCACCGGCTTCGATGTGACGATCGTGCGCGGCGCCGGCGCCTACATCTGTGGTGAGGAGACGGCGATCTTCAACTCGATCGAGGGCTACCGCGGCGAGCCCCGCAACAAGCCGCCGTTCCCCTTCGAGCACGGGCTGTTCGGCCGACCGACCGCGGTCAACAACGTCGAGACGCTGATGAACGTGCCGTCGATCATCCTCGGTCGACCCACGGCCGACCGGCGGCTGTTCTGCCTCTCCGGCGCCGTCGAGCGGCCCGGGGTCTACGAGACCGAGGTCGGGCTCACGCTGGGCGACCTCATCGAGCGCGCCGGTGGCGTCACCGACGGCAAGGCGGTGCAGGCGATCCTGCTGGGCGGCGCTGCCGGACGCTTCGTCGGACCCGATCGCCTCGATCTCGTGCTCGATCACGAGTCGGTCCGCTCCGCCGGCCTGTCGCTCGGCTCGGGTGTGGTGATGGTGTTCGACGAGGACGCCGACCTCGTCGCTGCCGTGCGGAGGATCGCCGCCTTCTTCCGCGACGAGTCGTGCGGCCAGTGCGTGCCGTGCCGGATCGGCACCGTTCGCCAGGAAGAGACCTTGACCCGCCTCGCCGACGGTGTGCGCGACGGCCAGTTCGAACTGCTCGCCGACATCGGCCAGGCGATGACCGACGCATCCATCTGCGGCCTCGGGCAGACGGCCGCCCATGCCGTCGAGTCCGCCGTCGCCCTCGGAGTGTTCGATGGCTGAGCCGTCCGAGGTCGTGACCGCCGAGATCGACGGCGCCCGCGTCACCGTCGAGCGCGGCACGACGATCCTCGAGGCGTGCGGCGGGCGCGACGGCGCGATCCCGACGCTGTGCTACGGCGACACGATCACCCCCAAGAACGCCTGCCGAGTGTGCATGGTCGAGGTCGAGGGCTCACGCGTGCTCGTGCCGGCCTGCTCGCGGCCGCTCGAGGACGAGATGGTCGTGCGCACCCGCACCGACCGCGTCGACCACGCCCGCAGGATGGTCCTCGAGTTCCTCGACTCCGCCGTCGACCTCTCGCTCACCGACCACGTCGACGACTGGAGGTCGGAGTACCGCGCCGACGCCTCCCGGTACGCCGACGCGGAGCGCCCGCCTGCGACCGTCGCGCAGCCCGTGAAGGTCGACAACGACCTGTACGTGCGCGACTACGCCAAGTGCATCCTCTGCTACCAGTGCGTCGACGCCTGCGGTGAGCAATGGCAGAACAGCTTCGTCATCGAGATCGCCGGTCGCGGCTTCGACGCCACGGTGTCCACCGAGTTCGACGTCGCCCTGCCCGACTCCGCCTGCGTCTACTGCGGCAACTGCATCCAGGTGTGCCCCACCGGCGCGTTGATGGGCACCGCCGAGTTCGACCTCCGCGCCGCAGGCGACTGGCGCGAGGACGAACAGCAGACCACCGACACGATCTGCGCCTTCTGCGGCGTCGGCTGCACCCTCACGCTGCACACCCAGGACAACCAGATCGTCAAGGTCTCCTCCCCGCCCGACCACCCCGTCACTCACGGCAACCTCTGCATCAAAGGCCGATTCGGCTACCAACACGCCCAGAACCTCCCCGACCCCCGACGCTGATCTCGTGATCTTCGGGCCCGCACAACGGCCCGTCCCTCACGAGTTCGGTGGCGGACCGGTACGGGCCGGGTCGCTCGACCCACCGAGTCCTGCCTCCCTGGCGCGCACGATCGCCTGGGCGCGATCGGCGACCTGCAGCTTGGTGAAGATGTTGGACAGGTTGTTGCGGACCGTCTTCGAGCTCACTGCGAGACGGCGCGAGATGCTGGTGTTGTCGAGGCCGCGGGCGACGAGGTCGAGGATCTCCCGCTCGCGCGTCGTCAGTTGCGGGAACGCCACGTCGCTCGCCGCCCTGGCGTCGGCGAGGAAGCCGACGGCGCGCGCCGCCACCTGGGCCCCGAGGAGCACCTCCCCGCGCGAGACCGCGCGGACGGCCCGTTCGATGTCGTCGGGGCCGGCGCCCTTGAGGAGGTAGCCGCGCGCCCCGGCACGCATCGCGGCGAACACCGAGTCGTCGTCGTCCATCATCGTCACAGCGAGCACGCCGACCTCCGGCTGCGCGGCGACGATGCGGCGGGTGGCGTCGACGCCCGACTCCTCCCCGAGATGGAGGTCCATCACCACCACGTCCGGTCGGAGCTTCGCCACCACCGCGACCGCGTCGTCCGCGCCGGACGCCTCGCCGACGACATCGAAGCCCTCGATCGACGACAGCAAGGCGCGCATCCCCATCCGGAACACCGGGTGGTCGTCAACCACCACCACGCGCAGGAGCTCCGTCATCCGGCGCTCACGATCGGCACCTCGGCGGGGATGCGCAGCACGACCCGCGTCCCGGGCACCAGGCCGATCACGTCGAGCGAGCCGCCCACGCCGGTTGCCCGTTCGCGCATCGAGCTGAGTCCGACACCCGGCGTGGGGCGGGCCGGGAGCCCGGTGCCGTCGTCGTCGATCGTGACGACGAGCCCGGTCGCATCGGTGCGGAGCGTGATCGTGCACGTCGTCGCACCGGCGTGGCGCACGACGTTGCGCACCGCTTCCGCGACGACGCCGTACACCGCCTGTCGCACCGGGGCGCTCACCTCCACGTCGTCCGCGATGACCTCCACGCGCACACCGCCCGTGATCTGCTGGCGGGCGGCGAGCTCGACGAGCGCCGGCACGAGCCCGCCCTCGTCGAGCACCGGTGGGAGCAGGCCCCGGGCCAACGTCCGCACCTCTTCGACCCGTTGATCGAGCTCGTCGGCCATCTCGCCGACGAGCCGGCGAGCGGTCGACGGGTCGACCACGAGCAAGTTGTCGGCGGCGCGCAACCCGAGCGCGACGCCCGCCAGCCCTGGGCCGAACCCGTCGTGCAGCTCGCGCCGGAGGGCGCGTCGCTCCTCGTCACGCGCCTCGGCGATGCGCGCCCGCGATTCGGTGAGCTGGCGGGTACGGGCGACGAGCTGGACGACGGCGGCGACCACCGGCGCGAGATCGTCCAGCGCACCTCGCGTCTGGGCATCGAGGGCCTCACCGGGCCGTCCGGACACCACGAGCCGGCCGACCACCTCGCGCTGCACGACGAGATCCCGCGCGGTCGTCGAGGCGGGGACGAGGTCGCCGACCGACGCCACACGCCGAGCGCCACCGGGCCAGTCGACCTCGATCGCCAGGCCACCGAGCCGCAGCGCGTGACGAACCGACTCGCCGATCGTGCCGAGCAACTGCTCGTCGTCGCTCGCCGTGATCATCCCCCGACCGAGATCGCCGATCGCGCCGCTCGGACCACCGGCGGCGCCGCGGACGAGCGCATCGATGCGCCGCTGGAGGGCGGTGCGCAGCGGCGTGAACGACACGGCGACCGCGGCCGTGGCGATCGCGATGACGAGGCCGTCGTCGGTCGGGAGGACCTCGGCGCCCAGCGCGATGATCACGGCGTACAACGCCACGAGCAGCGCGCTGCACAGGGCCCAGAGCGTGGCCCGGCCGACGACGAACTCGAGCCCGGCGATGCGTTGTCCGAGCACGGCGACGAGCAGCGCCGCCGGGAAGAACAACTGCGAACACAGGTGCAACACCGGTGTGAGCCACAAGGGCAGCTCTGCGGTCCACGACGCGGGCACGGCGAGTGGGAGGAACGCCGCGGCCATCAGCCCTGCCCCGACGGCCAGCCATCCGAGCCCACGGCGTTCGTCCGGCGTGCGGTGGTGCCAGCGCCGAACGAGATCGGCGGTGGCGACGGCGGCCAAGGCACACACCAGGGCGAACTGCCACATCCCGGTCCGGTCGATGAGGTCGGCCCACCACTCGCTGCGCACCGGGAGCGGCGCGTACGGGGCGCCGTCGGGCCACGGGAACGGGTCGGTGAGGCGGGCCAGCGTGAGCGCCCCGATGGCCCCCGAGCCCATCGCCACGAACCACCGGTCGAGGGGCCGCAGCGGCACGCGCCGGACGAGGACCGGGACGACGATGATCATCGCGTACGTGCCGGGCACCCAGGCCCAGGCTTGGGCGCCCTGGAGGACGGGCAGCGCCGGGAGGTCCGGGTGGACGGTCGACACCATCGACCACTGGAAGCCGACGGCGGCAAGGCCTCCCCCGACGGCGCAGAGTGCGACGAGCCACGACACCGGATGCCTGCCGCGGGCGAGCAGCAGGGAGGCGACGGCCCCGAACACGACGGCGTCGCTCAGGTCGACGAGGCCGAACCATTGGCCGGCATGCCACGTCGGCTGGGTGAACGGGACCAGGAGCAGCGCGATCGCCGCCAGGCCCCACGCCGTGACGAGCACGGCGATGGAACATGCGCGACCGACGGCGACAGGCCGGGTCTGCTCGTCGAGGCTCATCGGCGACCTCATCGGGAACGGGCCGACGCCTCCCGATCAGGATGATCGGGAGGCGTCTGAGCGGCCTGGGATCGGGCGATGCTACTGCTTCTCGGCACGGGCGAAGCTGACGCCCGCGACGATCATCCAGAGCGCACCGGGGACCAACGCCATGTACTGCAACGGGACGGCGTTGACCAGGGCGATCAGGCCGGCGAGGACCGCGCTGGTGATCGCCAGTCCACGGCCGACGGCGCCGTGCCGGAGACCGACGACGGCAACCGCACCGGCAGCCAACCCGGCACCTGCCCACACCCAGCTGATCGTGTTGAAGATCGCCAGCTGCGACGCCAGCGTGTCGGGATCGAGCTCGGCGGTGTCCTGGATCAGCCCGAAGAACATCTCCGTGCAGATGCCGCTCCCGACCAGCTGCATCGCCGACACGAGCAGCAGACCACCCACGGCGATCATCGGTGCCAGGCTCTGGGCCGGCCCCTGCTGCGAGAGCTTGCGGAACACGCCGGCGGCGAACACCGCGATGAGCGCCGCGGCCGCCACCGTGACGACCTGGAACGCCCAGACGTACGGCGCACGGTCCGTGAGGCCTCGGCGACGAGTTGGTTGTCGGCGAGGAGCTCGGTGTCGACGTTCAGCACGCCGGTGATCGCGAACTGAGCGAGGCCGAGGACGCCGGCGCCGATGCCGCACACGGCCCATCGGCGGCCCGGCGCGGCGTCCGACCGGACGACCACAGCGGGTGGGGTGGAGGTGCCGGCTTCGGGCCGGACCTGGGTGGTGATGGACATGTGCAACGCTCCTTCGTTGTCGTGATCGCGGATGTCGATCGCTCGAACGCCACGATGACGAGGGACCCGTCCCGAGCGCACGGGGCAGGAGTCCCGGACGGTCGGGAGATCTCGTCGGGGCAGCGACGCCCGGGCTCGACTCGGCGCCGCTCGGGTGCGGCGTGGGAAGATCGCTGGCCATGTCCTCCCCCGCCCGTCCGACCGGATTCGACCCTGACGTGATCGCCGAGTGGCTCGACGCCAACACCCGGGTCGAGCCACCGATCAGCTGGGAGCGGCTCGAGGGCGGCCACTCGAACCTCACGTATCTGCTCACCGACTCGACCGGCGCGGAGTTCGTGATCCGCCGCCCGCCGCAGGGCGAGCTGCTGCCGAAGGCACACGACATGCACCGCGAGTACCGCATCATCTCCGCGCTGCACCCGGTCGGCGTGCCTGTCGCAGAACCGATCGCCTACTGCGACGATCGCGCCGTGTGCGAGCGCCACTTCTATGTGATGGGCAAGGTCGAGGGGCAGGCGCTGTACACGGCGACCCAGACCGCGCCGCGCCTCGACGAGGCCGCTCGGGGGCGGGTGGGCGAGTCGTTCATGCACGTCCTCGCGGCGATCCATTCCGTCGACCCGGCCGACGTCGGCCTGGACGACCTCGGCCGCCACGACGGCTACGTCGCCCGCCAGCTGAAGACGTGGTACGGCTCGTGGACGGCATCGGCGGATGCCGCGGAGTACGACGACCCGCGCGTCCACCAGCTCCACGACCGCCTCATGTCCGAGCTCCCGGAACAGGGTCCGGCCCGCGTCGTCCACGGCGACTATGGGGTGCACAACTCGATGGTCAGCGACGACGGGGAGATCGTCGCCGTGCTCGACTGGGAGATCGCCACCCTCGGCGACCCGCTGGCCGACTTCGCGTACGCGCTCAACGCCTGGGTCGAGGCGAACGACCCCGGCAGTGGCGACTCACCGACGGCGCTCCCCGGCTTCGCCACACGCGCCGACCTCGTCGGCTACTACGAGGAGCGCACCGGCGCGGACCTCACGAACCTCGCCTACTACCGGGCGTACAACTCGCTCAAGACCGCCTGCATCATCCACGGCGTGTACGCCCGGTACAAGCGCGGCCAGAAGAGCACCGACGGTGTCGACCTCGACGGACTCTTCGCCCGGATCGGGCTGTCGGTCGACCGCGCCCAGGCCTTCGCCGACCAGATCAGCTGACAGGGGCGTCGGCGTCCTCACCGACGTCACGGGAGATGTCGGCCGCATTGCCGACGATCAACGGATCGGCGATGCCGACCACGTCGTCGTTCTTGCCGGCGCACGCCAACACACACCGCAAGTCGCGGATCGCGTTGACCCGGCCGCGCTTCTTGTCGTTGCTGCGCACGACCGTCCACGGCGCATGGTCGCTCGAGGTGCGGCGGAACATCGCTTCCTTCACCTCGGTGTAGTCGTCCCAGCGGTCGAGCGACTCGATGTCGGTCGGGCTCAGCTTCCACTGGCGGACCGGGTCGATGCGGCGGATGGTGAAGCGGGTGATCTGCTCGCGGCGCGAGACCGAGAACCACAGCTTCACCAACGTGGCCCCGGAGTTGACGATCATCCGCTCGAAGTCGACCACCGAGGTCATGAACTCCTCGTACTGGTCGTCGGTGCAGTACCCCATCACCGGCTCGACGCCGGCGCGGTTGTACCAGGAGCGGTCGAAGAACCGGATCTCGCCGCGTGTCGGCAGATGCCTGACGTAGCGCTGGAAGTACCACTCCCCTTGCTCCCGCTCGGTCGGGACGGTCAGCGCCACGACCTCGGCGCCGCGCGGGTTGAGGTGCTCCATGAACCGCTTGATCGTGCCGCCCTTGCCGGCGGCGTCGCGACCCTCGAACAGGACGATCAGCTTGTGACCGCTCTCCTGGATCCAGCGCTGTGCCTTCAGCAGCTCGATCTGCAACGCCCGCTTCTGTTCGTCGTACTCCTTGCGGCCCATCTTCTCCGGGTACGGGTAGCCCTCCTGCCAGGTCTTCACCGGCAGTCCGTCGGGCCCGATCAGGACCGGATCGTCCACCTCGTCGACGGCACCGCCGACCTGGAACCCGCTGGCGCGGATCTCCTCGGGCGTCATCGTGCGGAACGCCTCGATGACGCGGTGCAGGTCGGCGATGTCGAAGTCGGGCGTCGGCGGCGGCCACTCGATGTCGGAGGTCACGGGCGCCACGGTAGGCGAGCGGGCACGCGCACCGCGACGCCGGCCATCGGTTGTTCAGTCGCCGTTCACCCGCAACCTGTCACAACGGGGTCTGACACCTTTGTGACAGGTTCAGGTTGCGGGGACCGGGGCGCCGAGGACCGAGCGGAGGAAGGTGGCGGTCCGCTCGCGCACGGGATCGGCGGTGACGATCGCACCGACGGCCGTGAGCGAGGTGTGGATGTGGCCGGGCATCGGGACGTGTTCGGCGTCGACACCGGCCGCCGCGAGCGCGTCGGCGTAGGCCATGCCCTCGTCGCGGAGCGGATCGAACTGGGCGGTCACGATGAGCGCCGGCGGGAGGTCCGCCAGCGACTCGGCGCGCAGCGGCGCGACCCGCGGGTCATCGCGATCGGCCTCGTCGATGAAGTGGTCGAAGAACCAGTTCATCAACCCGACCGTGAGGATGTAGCCCTCGGCGTTCTCCTCGTACGACGACCGCCCCATGTCGGAGTCGGTGACCGGGTTGATCAGCAGCTGTCCGAGGATCGACGGGCCACCGGCGTCGCGCGCCATCTGGCAGACGACCGCCGCGACGTTGCCGCCGGCGCTCCAGCCGGCGACCGCCAGCTGGCCGGGGATGCCGCCGAGCTCCTCGGCGTGCTCGGCGATCCACACCGTCGCCGCGAACCCGTCCTCCTGCGCCGCCGGGAAACGATCCTCTGGCGCGTGGCGGTAGTTCACCGACACCACGACCGAACCGGTGTTGGCACACAGGTACCGCGTGAAGGCGTCGTCGGAGGTGTGGTCGCCGATCACCCACCCGCCGCCGTGGAAGTAGGCGATCACTGGATGCGGACCGGGCGTGGCCGGCCGGTACAGCCGGTACTCGATGTCGCCGTCGGCGCCGGGCAACGTGCCGTCGACGACCTCGCCGACCTCCGGGCCGGGCGGGTTGGCGGCGTTGGCCACCTCCATGAACGCGCGCGCCTCCACCGGCGACAGTGACTCGATCGGCGGGGCGCCGAGCTCGGCCATGACGTCGAGCATCACCCCGACGTCCGGTGCCAGCTCGTAGGCCACGCCCTCGGTGGTGCGCCGCCCGTTCGGTCCGTCGGTGCTGAACCCGACGTAGCCGCGTGTGACCACGTCGTCGCAGATCGTGCGGTACCGGCCGACGCCGCCGACGTACGGCAGGATCACCCGGGGCTTGCCCGGCACGTTCGCACCGACGTACCACGAGTCAGCCAGCCCGAACAGGGTGGTGCCGGCGAAGTCGTTGTTGTGGGAGACCCAGGCGTCCTGGGCCTCGACGGTCGGGTCGATGGAGGTCTGCCCCTCCTGCCGGAGGTGTTCGATGGTGTCGCTGATCCAGTCGATGTGCTGCTCGATCGACACCATCATGTTCGACAGCACCGACGGGCTCTGCGGTCCGGTGACCATGAACAGGTTGGGGAACCCGACCGTGGTCAGCCCGAGGTAGGTGACCGGCCCGTCGGCCCACGAGTCCTTCAGCGTGACGCCGTCGCGGCCGGCGATGTCGACCGCGACGACCGCGCCGGTCATCGCATCGAATCCGGTGGCGTAGACGATGGCATCGAACTCGTAGGTCCTGCTCGCCGTGGCGATCCCGGTCTCGGTGACCGTGTCGATCGGGTCCTTCTTGAGGT
>CAYGLH010000074.1:0-11891 GCA_964350535.1 uncultured Ilumatobacteraceae bacterium | reverse complement strand
TGATCATCCTCACCGGCTACACCGGCCAGATCTCGCTGGCGCAGATGTCCTTCGCCGGCATCGGCGCCTTCATCACGGCGCGGATGATGGCCGACGGCATCGGGCGGGGGTCCAACCTCGTCCCGGTCGACGGCCCGGGTTTGCCGTGGCCCATCGCCGGGCTGATCGGGATACTCGTGGCGGTGTTCATCGGGATACTCGTCGGCCTTCCAGCCGTGCGAATACGCGGTGTGCAGCTCGCCGTGGTCACGATCGCCGCCGCCGTGGCGATCCAAGCGATGTACCTCGAGAACGAGGTGATCACCCAGCTCCGCGCCGGTGTGCCGGCCTACGTGAAGGAACCCACGTTCTTCGGGGTCGACCTCGGCGCCCGGAGCGAACGAGCACAGAACGAGGCGCCGCTGTTCGCCTTGTTCGCCAGCATCGCGCTGGCGCTGTGTGCGATCGGCATCGCCAACGTCAGACGCACCGGCGTCGGGCGAAGATTCCTCGCCGTGCGCGACAACGAGCGCGCTGCGGCAGCGGCAGGCATCAACGTGGCCCGCACGAAGCTGTTGGCGTTCGCCCTGAGCTCCGGCATCGCCGGCCTCGGTGGCGTGATGCTCGGCTTCAAGCAGGTCGAGGTGTCGTCGGCGAACTTCGCCTACGGCATGAGCCTGTCGGTGCTGGCCTTCGCCTACCTCGCCGGCATCACCTCGATCAGCGGTGGTGTGCTCGCCGGCGTGATGCTCAGTGCGGGAGCGATCGCCACCACCGGGTCGAACTACTTCTTCCACGGCACGAACATCGACAACTACGTCGCCCCGATCAGCGGCCTGTCGATCATCGTCACCGCCATCATCCACCCCGAGGGCATCGCACCGTTCTTCGGCGAGGGGATACGCCACGCCGGCAATTGGCTGGTCGGTGCGATCCCCGGTGCCGAGCGGATCCGCAGCGAGTACCGCGGTCCGCGGGCGGCGGTGGTCAAGGCGGTCATGGCGGTCTCGGTCGTGGCGTGGGCGTTCGGCGTCTACAACATCCAGTTCTCCGACCTCGTCGAGATCCAGGCGCTCGTCTGGCTGGCGATCTACCTCGCCTTCATCGTCGGGTTCGCCGCGGTGCTCGGTGGGATCGCCCCGAGCTTCGGCGACGCCGGTCAGGCGTGGCTCGGCTGGGCGAAGAAGTTCGGCCCGACGGCCCTCATCGGGTACGTCGCCGGCTGGCTGCTGTGGCCGCTCCGGGTCGACTCGTACGAGAAGTTCTGGATGCCGATCGTCGGTGCCGGCCTGGCGCTGATGATCCGCGGCACCTATCGCCGCATCCGCTACGGCGAGCCACACCCGGGCGAACCCGACCCGGACGACCTGACCCCGTACGAGGAACCCGTTCTCACCACCAACCACCCGACACCAGTGGAGGCCAGCTGACATGGCACTGCTCGAAGCACGCGGACTCACCGTCAGCTACGGAGGTCTGCACGCCAACGACTCGATCGACCTCGACTGCCACACCGGCAAGCTGGTCGGGCTGATCGGCCCGAACGGCGCTGGCAAGACCACCTTCATCGACGCGATCACCGGGTTCACGCCGGTGTCGGCCGGGCGGGTGACCTTCGACGGTGTCGACCTCGAGGGGATGGGTCCCGACCGCCGGTCGCTGCTCGGGCTGGCGCGGACGTTCCAGTCACTGGAGCTGTTCGAGGACCTCACGGTCCGCGACAACCTGATGACCGCGGCCGAGCGGCCGAAGTGGAACTCGCTGCTGGTCGACGTGTTCCGTCCGGGCCGCGGCGAGCGCGAGTTCCGCGAGCAGGTCGACTGGGCGCTCGACGCCCTCGATCTCGGCGATCTGGCCGAGCGGTTGCCGCTCGACCTCAGCCACGGTCAGCGCAAGCTGATCGGCGTGGCGCGGGCGCTGGCCGCGAAGCCGAAGCTGGTGCTGCTCGACGAGCCGGCCGCCGGTCTCGACACCACGGAGAGCCAGTTGCTCGGCCGGCACCTCCGCGAGTTCCTCGACGACGACATCAGCCTGTTCCTGATCGACCACGACATGGGCCTCGTGCTCAACGTGTGCGACTACATCTACGTACTCGACTTCGGCCGGATCATCGCCCACGGCACACCGGCCGAGGTGCGCGCCGATCCCGCCGTGATCTCGGCATACCTGGGCGAGAGCGCCGGCGAGGCGCAGGCCGCCGAGGGCGCCAACTTCGCCGCCTACGACTCCACCTCGGCGGCGGCATCGGCGACCACGACCACCACCACGACGACGACCACGACCGCGACGAACTCCAACGAGGAGACCTCATGAGCACCGCCGGATCCACAGAACTGCTCGTCGACGTCGAGGGGCTCCACGCCGGCTACGGCGGCATCCCGGTCGTGCGCGACCTCGACCTCACCGTGCGCCCCGGCGAGGTGGTCGCGCTGCTCGGTCCGAACGGCGCCGGCAAGACCACCACGCTGCTCACCCTGTCGGGGCTGCTCGCGCCGATCGCCGGCAAGGTCGAGGTCCTCGGCAAGCCGGTCGACGGATCCAAGCCGTACCTCATCCCGCGTCGTGGGTTGGCGCACGTGGCCGAGGACCGCTCGTTGTTCTTCGACCTCACGGTGGCCGAGAACATCCGACTCGGTCTCACCGGCAACCGCTCGTCGCGCTCGGCCGCCTACGACCGTGCGATGGAGCTGTTCCCGGCACTCGTCCCGCTGCGCGACCGGCTGGCAGGCCTGCTGTCGGGTGGTGAGCAGCAGATGCTGGCGATGGCCCGGGCGCTCGTGTCCGAGCCGAAGTGCCTGCTCGTCGACGAGATGAGCCTCGGTCTGGCGCCGATCATCGTCGAGCGGCTGCTGCCGATCGTGCGCGACATCGCCGACCAGACCGGGTGCGGCGTGCTCGTCGTCGAACAGCACGTGCACATGGCGCTCGAAGTCGCCGACCGCGGCTACGTGCTCAACCACGGTCAGCTGGTGATGCAGGGGACCGCTGCCGAGCTCACCGCCAACCGCGCACTGCTCGAGGCGAGCTACCTCGGCGACGCTGCGCTGACCTGACCGACCGGGGCGCGACGCCCAGCCACGAAATCGACCGGGATCGCATCCAACGCCGGCGGTGGGACCGTAGAACGGTCGATGGCCAACTACGTCGCTACCGTCGAGTCCGATCGTGATGCAGCCGAGGTGTTCGCGTACCTCGCCGACCTCCGCAACTTCGCCGAGTGGGACCCCGGCGTGATCCAGGTCGAGCAGGTGAAGGGCTCCGGCGGCGGGGCCAAGGCGGCCTTCGACGTGACCGTGAAGGCGTGGCCCAAGCCGCTCACGTTGCGGTACGAGACCGTGCTCCACGACGCTCCGCACATGGTGCGCGTCGTCGCCCGCACGGATCGGCTGGTCTCCGACGACACGATCACCGTCGGACCGACCGATCGGGGCTGCGTCGTGACCTACGACGCCACGCTGAAGCTGCAGGGTTGGCTCGGCGCCGCCGATCCAGCGGTCGGCATCGTCTTCGACCGCATCGCCGGCCGAGCCGCCGACGGGTTGCGCGACCAGCTCAGCCCGAACGGGCGAGCCGCATGATGTCGGGGTTGCCGCGCCGCCACCACACGGTCAGCGTCACCGCCTCGATGAGCCAGCCGTTCGGCGAGCCGGGGGCGCGCACGAGCCGGTCGTCGTAGTAGCCGCCGATCGTGAACTCGGGGTCGCCCGCCGGGTTGGCGAGCATGTGCACCGCCTGCATGTAGACCCGACACCGGGCTCGGTCGCCGTCCGTCTCGACGAGGGGAGTGGTCATCGAGTGCTGGGTGGCGTCGAGACCCTCGAACAGTGGGCGTACCGCCTCGACCCAGTCGTCGGCGCGCATCGTGGTCGTCGGCCCGCCGTGGTAGGAGCTGTAGTCGAACTCGACCTCGTCGGTGAAGATGCTGCGGTACAGCTCCCAGTCGCGCGTGTCGATGCCGTAGGCGAACTGGTGGACGGTGCGCAGCACCTGATCCTGGTCGGACATCTCAGAGCACCTCCGGTGCGAGTGCCTCGAGGGCGTGCGGGGTCATCGGGCTGAGCGACGCGGAGGAGATGCCGAGCGACTCGAGCCACCGCAGCCCCTCGGCGACATGGCTCGGGGAGCCGAAGAACCGTTGGAACAGTCCGCCGCCGGCGCGCATCACCTTCGCCAGGTGGGCGGTCGCCGGATCGTCGCCGACGCTGAACAGCGTGAACATGCTGATCTCGATGTCGGGCCGCACGTCGCGCACGCGCTCGATCAGCGCGTGCAGGTGGTCTTCGTCGACCGACGCCATCACCTCGAGGTCGAGCGCACCACCGCGCGTCGCCGCGCTCTGAGCTTTGAGCTCGACCCGGTCGAGGTGTGGTGTGACCTCACGGGTGGTGCGCGGGCCACCGACCGAACCGAGCAGCAGCGGAGGCGGATCGGCGAGTGGCCCGAGGCTCGGGACGTCGATCGTGTAGTGCTCGCCGTCGAACGTGCACGACCCCTCGTGCAGCAGCTGACGGACGATCTGCACGGCCTCGATGTATCGCCCCGCCCGCTCACCCGGCGGGGGGTACGGCAATCCGGATCCCGTGACCTCGTCGGCCGCCCACCCCGCCCCGAGGCCGAGCTCGAAGCGCCCACCGCTCACCCGCTGCAGCTGGAGCGCCGCTTGGGCGGCCTCGACCGGACTGCGGAACAGGTTGTTGGCGAACGCCGTGGAGATCGTGACCCGCTCGGTGGCCATCGCCACCGCGGTGGCGCTGACCCAGACGTGTCCGTAGGCGCGGTGTCCGGTGAAGACGTGATCGGCGATCGAGAGGGCGTGCCAGCCCTCGGCCTCGCGTTGCTTCGCCCACTCGACGGGGTCGTCGGCGGCGTCGAGCAGGTTGACGGTGTAGCGCACCTGCGCTCAGCGCTCGCCCGGCGTGACGGTGACCTTGGTGGCACCGATCTCGAGCCACTCGTAGAGGTGCTCCCAGAAGTGGCGGATCTTGGTTTCGTTGTAGTTGGCGAACACGACCTCGCGGGTGGCCGAGGCCTTGAGGCCGCGCTGCACGTTGGGCAGGTTGAGCGAGTCCTGCTGGAAGATCTTGGCGATCGGGCCGAGCTCGGGCGCCAGCGTCCAGTCGTCGTCGACGGCGAGCTGGGTCATCGACGCCGGTGGCGGTGGGTTGTCGGGGTCGGGCGCGGGCGGGAAGAGGAACACCTCGAAGATGCACTCGTCGGGGTTGTCGCCGTGCGGGCGGAAGCGGTACATCAGCACGTTGAACACGCCCCACGGCGACCAGTTGGGGAACACCGAGTAGTACATCGAGTCGATCATCTCGGCATCGCTGAACTCCTCGACGGGCACCTGTGGCGCGGTCTGGCGGGCTGCGGCGCGCCGCTGCTCGGCGTGCCAGGCGCGGATGCCGGCCTCGTCGAGGCCGTCGGGCGGTGACTCCGCCAGCGGGATCTCCTCCCAGCCGGGGCCGTTCTCGCCACCGATCCAGCGACACAGGTGCGGGTCGGCCTGCGTCATCGGGCCCTCGACCCAGTTGCCGTTGTCGTCGAACACGCTCTCGACGCCGTCGAGATCGATCACCCGGACGCGACCCGTCTCGACACGTTCGTAGACGTGGCCGTTCATCGGGTGGCGGTAGCGGGCGTACTCGCGCCCGTCGTCGAGCTTCTCCCAGTGGCGCATGCCGTGGAGGTGCGGGCTCTCCACGCCGTGCGGCGAGATCGCCCGGGAGTACTGGCCGTACGTGTCGTAGCGCGTGTTGGCATCGCCGAGGTTGAGCATGAGGGTCGGGTGCGTCGCGACGACGTGGTACGACTCCATGAACGCCTCCTGGCAGGCCTTCCAGTTGACCGGCATGATCTTCTCGACGTGCGCCGCCTTGAAGCGCTTGTCGAACGGCCACTTGCTGAAGTGGTCGGCGAGGTTGCCGAGGTGCTCGGCGAGCGGCGCCGCCTCGAGGTCGGGATTGATGAAGACGAACCCGTGCCAGGTGTCGACGAGCGCCTCGGGCAGCGAGGAGTCGTCGGGGTCGACACTGGGGAAGTCCCACTGGCACGGGATCTCCTTCAGCGACCCGTCGAGGTTCCAGGCCCAGCCGTGGAACGCGCAGCGCAGGTTGCGGGCCCCCTTGCCGTGGGTCTCGCGGAGCAGTCGTCCGCGGTGCAGGCACGAGTTGCGGTAGGCCTTGATGTCGCCGTCGGCAGTGCGGACGATGAGGAACGACATGTCGCCGATCTCGTACACGTGGTAGTCGCCGGTGTCGGGGATGTCCGCCTCGAGGCAGGCCCACTGCCACACGCGACTCCACAGCTTGTCCATCTCGAGGTCGTGCACGTCGCGCGACGTGTACATGTGCGTCGGGATGCGCGTGTTGCCCTCGGTGACCCCGATGCGCGACTCGGCGCGCAGGATGTCGCTGACCGGGTGGCTGTCGCCGTCCAGCAGTTCGGTGAAGCTGATGCCGGCGGATCGATCGGTTCCGGTGACCGTCTCGGTCATGTCATCCTCCCGTAGTTGGTGAAACCTCGTTAAGTATTTCCATGTTAGGGCGTGCCGGTCCCTCGTCAGTAACCGCGGGCGGCGAGCGGGTCGCCGATCTCCTCGCGGAATCGCTCGAGGCGCGGACGGAGGCGGTCGGCGTCGGCGGGAGGGATGAGCGTCAACCGCGTGACCCCGAGGTCCGCCAACCGCAGGGCAGTGTCGAGGTCGCGCACCCGCGAACACGTGACCTCGATCGACATCGGATCCCGTCCGGCCTGGCGTGCCGCGGTGCGCATCACGTCGACGAGCCGCTCGATCTCGTCGGGGTCGTCCGGTGCGGGCATGTAGCCGTCGGCGAGCCGACCCGCCCGTCGGGCGGCGGCATCACTGTGGCCGCCGAGCACGATCGGTGGCAGGCGGTCGGGCTTCGGGTGGCTGCGCACGTCGGCGAGGTCGTAGAACTCGCCGCGATACGTCGTCGGGTCGTCGCGCCACAGGGCGCGCAGGAGCTCGATCTGCTCGTCGCTGCGCCGTCCCCGGCGATCCCACGGCATGTCGAGCAGCCGTGCTTCGTCCGCCAGCCAGCCGACGCCGATGCCGAGCACCACGCGCCCACCGGAGAGCAGGTCGAGCGTCGCGACGGCCTTGGCGAGACGGACGGGGTGGTTGAGCGGCAGGATCAGCACCCCGGTGCCGAGCAGCAGGTGCTCGGTGTGGGCGGCGACGAAGGCGAACCAGACCAACGGATCGGTCATCGGCAGGTCGGCACCGCCGGGCATCTCGCCGTCGGGGCTGTACGGGTACCGCGACGTCGGTGCGCCGGGCACGGCGACGTGTTCCACCGCCCAGATCGAGTCGAAGCCGATTGCCTCGACCTCCTGCGCGAACCGCACTGCTGCGTCAGGCCGGCAACGCGGGCCGACGTTGGCCGAGACGACCCCGAGCTTCATCGGTGCCGCGGCGCGTCAGCCGTCGCGAGCGCTGCGCTTGAACAGGTTCGCCAGCTCGTCGTCGGGCGTGTCGAGCAGCTCGCCGAGGAACGTGTGGAAGCGCTGCCCGCCGCCCTCGTTGCGGCCGAACAGGTTCACCTGCTTGCCGCCCGAGCGGAGCGCCCGTTGGACGCGCAGGCCCATCCAGTAGTCTTCGTCGCGCACCACGTGGAGGTTGAACTCCATCCGCTGGCGCATGATCTCGGCCTGCTCCTCGTCGGGCTCGCGGGTGTGCAGGAACAGCTGGATCGTGGTGGACGACCCCGGGTCGTCGCCGGGGGACAGGAGCGACACCATCCACACCGAACCGTTGGCGTCGAAGCGGGCGATCGACACGTGCGGGAAGATCGTGAAGACACCGCCGAGGAGGTCGTTCGTCCGCCAGTCCGCCTCGGGGACGTCGATCAGGTTCTCGTTGCCGCGTTCGGGGCAGCTCACCTTCTGGTGGGGACCCCACGCGTCGTACATGGACTTGCTCGACATCTGCGGTCCGAACGTGTCGCGGTGCAGGATCGGCAAGTGGTAGAAGTCGAGGTACCCGTCGTAGGCGATCTTCCAGTTCGGGCCGGCGATGCTCTGGCGCCCGACGGCGTGGCAGTTCTCGAAGTCGAGGAGCTCGAGCACCTCGCCGTAGCCGCAGAGGAACGTGTCGATGTCCACCAGCGGTTGATCGGTGAGCCAGATCCACACGAGCCCGGCACGCTCGGCGCAGGCCAGCGGGGTGAGACCGAAGCACGACTTCTCGACCCCCGTGTCGGCGGCGTCGAGGATGCCGACCAGTTGGCCGGCATCGTCGTAGGACCATCCGTGGTAGCGGCACGTGTGGCGACGCGTCGTGCCGAGCCCGGGTTCGGCGACGAGCGCGCCGCGGTGGCTGCACATGTTGTAGAAGGCGCGCAGCTCGCCGTCGCCGCCACGGCTGACCAGGTACGGCGTGCCCGCGATCTCGCCGGCGATGTACGAATGCGGCTCGCGCAGCTCGCACGACGCGGCGACCACCAGCGGCACCCGGTGGAAGACCTGCCGCATCTCGGTGGCCCACCGGTCGCCGTCGATGTAGTTCGTGACGGGTACCTCGAGGACGCCCTCGGCCTGGTCCTGCGTGCCGGCCTCGCGGTGCGCGAGGCCCCGCTTGGCGATCGAAACCAACTGTTCCCTGCTCATCTCACCCTCCCCGGGTCGCGCTGACAACATTATCTCACAACCGTTCGGAAACTCGTCGTCCGAGGTGTCCGGCGGCGTCGCTGCGGCCGACAGGCGCCGGCCTCGAGCATCAGATCTTCCGGTCGGTGTCGGCCCAGTACCGCTCGCGCAGCTTGCGCTTCTGGATCTTGCCGGTGCCGGTACGTGGCAGTTCGTCGAGGAAGTCGATCGAGCGCGGGCACTTGTAGCCGGCCAGGTTCTCTCGACAGTGCGCGCCGAGCGTCGCCCGCAGGTCGTCGTCGGCCGCGACGCCGTCGTTGGCCACCACGATCGCCTTCACCTCTTCGCCGAACTCCTCGTTCGGCACGCCGATCACCGCGACATCGGCGACGAGGGCGTGGCCACCGATCACCCCCTCGATCTCGGCGGGGTAGATGTTGACGCCGCCGGAGATGATCATGTCGATCTTGCGGTCGCTGAGCCACAGGTAGCCCTCGTCGTCGAGATACCCGACGTCGCCGGTGGTGAACACGCCCGGCTCGAGGTGGGCGTCGGCGGTCTTCTCCGGCGCGTTGTGGTACTCGAAGTCCATGCCGGACTGGTTGCGGAAGTACAGCGTCCCCTCCTGGTTCGGCCCGCACTGCGCGCCGTCGTCGCCGACGACGAGGATCTCCATCCCGGGGAGCGGCTGGCCGACGCTGCCACCCTTGCGCAGCCAGTCGTCGGCGCCGATGAGCGTCACGACGGAGCCCTCGGTGGAGCCGTAGTACTCGGTCACCACCGGACCCCACCACTCGATCATCGCCCGCTTCACGGCGGGAGGGCACGGCGCCGCGCCGTGTAGGGCGAGCTTCAGTGACGATCCGTCGTACCCGGCCTTCACGTCGTCGGGCAGGTCGACGAGCCGCTTCATCTGGGTCGGGACGAGGTGCACGTTCGTGACGCCGTGCCGGTCGATGAGGTCGATCGCGCCGGCGCTGTCGTACTTGTGCTGCATCACCACCGGCGAGCCGGCCATCATCGGCAGGAACGAGAACGCCCACTGCGCCGAGTGGTACGCCGGTCCGCACAGCAGTGTCGTCCCCGGCACGGGCAACATCTGCGAGATGCCGGCACCGATCAGGTGCCAGACCTCCGGGGTGGTCCCGGGCTCCATCGAGGAGAGCGAGCCGCGCACCCCCTTCGGGTTGCCGGTGGTGCCCGACGTGTAGAACATCGGGCCACCGAAGCTCTGGTCGTCGGGCTCCTCGGCGCTGCCGGTGGCGAGAAGATCCTCGTACCGCTGGAACCGGTCGTCCGGCGGGTCGCCGGCCACGATCGCCAGTTCGATGCCGGAGCTGCGTGGGTCGTCGAGCGCCTTCGCCACCTCGTCGACGTAGCGATGCCCGGCGAGGACGGCGCGCGAGCCGGAGTCCTCGAGGATGTAGGCGATCTC
Organism: uncultured Ilumatobacteraceae bacterium; assembly: GCA_964350535.1. Taxonomy (GTDB): domain Bacteria; phylum Actinomycetota; class Acidimicrobiia; order Acidimicrobiales; family Ilumatobacteraceae; genus CAYGLH01. Next base: position 1,870 of record CAYGLH010000074.1, on the reverse strand, counting down.
GGCGGCCACGAGGTGCCAGTTGACCGGGATGAACGTGATCCCGGCGTTGGAGCAGGCGAGCGCCGTCTCGAACCACTCGATGCGGTTGCCGCACACGATCGAGATCGTGTCGCCGGCGCGGAGACCGGCGTCGCGCAGCGCGTGGACGAGGCGGTTGACCCGTTCGTCGAGCTCGGCCCAGGTGACGGAACGGTCGTCGTCGACGAGTGCCATCTCGTCGCCCTTCGCCTCTGCGAAACCCCGCGTCAGTACAGCCATGTGTTCCCCTTCGATCGTCGAGCGGATTCGGATCCGCGAGTTCCCGAACGGTAGTTTACTTTTGTCGAGGTGGCGCATTCGGGGGCCGCCGACACGGACGATCCGAGTGAAGGGGAACGACGAATGACCGACGCGGCGACCGGCATGTTGAACGAGAGTTGGGCCACGCTCTGGGAGGCACTGGCCGACGCGCAACCCGACCACACGGCGCTCGTCATCGGCGACCGTCAGATCACGTGGAAGGACTACGACGAGCGGGCGGCGCGCATGGCGGCGGCGCTCGCCGCGCGCGGCGTCGGCCGCGGCACGCGCGTCGCCGAGCTGATGTTCAACTGCCCGGAGTACATGGAGGTCGTGTACGCCGCGTTCAAGCTCAGCGCCTCGCCCGTCAACGTCAACTACCGCTACAAGGCGCCCGAGATCGCCTACATCTGCGACAACGCCGGCGCCGAGGTGCTGGTGGTCGACGGCTCGCTCGGCGACCGGGTCGCCGAGGCGCTCCCGACGATGCCGTCGGTGCGGGTCTTGTTGCAGGTCGACGACGGCGCGCCGCTGCTCGACGGCGCCGAGTGGTACCACGAGGTGCTCGACGCCTCGGAGCCGGCGACGCGCGCCGCCGACCGCTCCGGTGACGACACGCTGATCCTCTACACCGGCGGCACCACCGGCAACCCGAAGGGCGTCGTGTGGCCGCACGTCGACCTGTTCGGGGCGCTCGCCTTCACGGGCTACGGCTCGGCCGGACTCGACCTGCCGACCACTCCCGAGGAGGTCGGTTCCACGGCGGCGGCGATCCAGGCGTCGGGCAACAGCCCGGTCATGCTGTGCGCCCCGCCACTGATGCACGGCACGGCGTTGTTCCTGGCGATCAGCGCGTTCGTGATGGGCGGCACCGTCGTGATGTTGGGCGGACGCTCCTTCGATGCCGACGAGCTGTGGAAGCTGGTGCAGGAGCACGAGGTCACGCAGATCTCGCTCGTCGGCGATGCCTTCGCCCGCCCGATGAACGCCGCCCTCGACGCCGCCGCCGAGGCCGGCACGCCATACGACCTGTCCGCCCTGCAGCGCATCGTGTCGACCGGTGCGACCCTGTCGGCCGAGCAGAAGCGCTCGTTCCAGCGCCACGCTCCGCAGGTGCTGATCCTCGACCTCGTCGGCGCATCGGAGGGTGGGCCGTTCGCCATCGCCATGACGATGCCCGGCGAGGAGCCGGTCGAGACCGCCGTGTTCACCGCCCCGCCCGGCGTCGTCACGATCGATCCGCTCACCGACTCCGTGCTGCCCCGGGGGAGCGAGACGCCCGGCATGCTCGCCACGTCCGGGCCGATGCCGAGTGGCTACTTCGGCGACGAGGCGAAGACCGCCGAGACCTTCCGCGTCGTCGACGGCGTGCGGTACACGGTGCCGGGCGATTTCGCCACGATCGCCGAGGACGGCACGATCACACTGCTCGGACGGGGCTCGGTGTGCATCAACTCCGGCGGCGAGAAGATCTACCCGGAGGAGGTCGAGGTCGCCGCCCGCTCCCACCCCACGGTCGTCGACGCCAACGCCGTCGGCGTGCCCGACGAGCGGTTCGGCGAGCGTGTCGTGGTGGTCTGCTCCGTCAGCG
>CAYGLH010000073.1:11553-11945 GCA_964350535.1 uncultured Ilumatobacteraceae bacterium | reverse complement strand
GTTGCGAGCTCGGTGTTCTTCAGGTCGTCGAACCCCGTCACCGGGGCCGGCTCGCGCTCGAACTCCTCGTCGACCGCAGGCACGGCCCGCTCGCGGTGCAGCGGCTCGGCGCCCGCCGGACGCACCTCGTCGAGCATCCGACGCTGGGTGGCGGGATCGCGCGAGCCCCACGTGCGCTCGTCCATCCGCTCGAGCGGCGCCAACAGCTCAGGGTCGACCTTGGTCTGGCGGAACAACCAGATCGCCACGAACAGCAGCAGCACTCCGATCACGGCGAGGCCGATCACGACGCCGTAGACGGTGCGTGTCGCGTCGGGATCGCCGGCGAGCCCGGCGATCATCCCTTGCGGGCCTCCGCCAAGAAGGCGTCGAGCGGTTCCGCGAGCTGGTAC
>CAYGLH010000073.1:0-11543 GCA_964350535.1 uncultured Ilumatobacteraceae bacterium | reverse complement strand
AGGTTCTCGCCGAGGGTCCGTCCGGTCACGGTGAGCTGGTCCCCGTCGATGAGGAACGCGTCGTGGCCGTGTGGTGAGTCGATCTCCAGGTAGTCGCTCGGGACACCGTTGGCGCGCACCATCTCGTGGATCTGGCGCTGTTGGTACGAGGGATAGAGCATGTCGCTCCAGATCCCGACGGCGAGGGTCGGCGCCTGGACGCGGCGCATCGCGCTGTCGAGGTTGCCGCGCCGGCGGGCGACGTCGTGCAGGTCCATCGCCTTGCCGATGACCATGTAGCTGTTGGTGTCGAACCGCCGCCCGAGCTTGGCCCCATGGTGTTCGAGGTAGCGCTCGACCTCGAAGCGTTGCCACATGTCGAACGTGTCGTCGGCGCCGGCGCGGTCGGCGAGGTCGCGACCGAACCGGTCGGTGACGACGTTGTCGCTGCGGAACGTGACCTGCGAGACCATGCGGGCGATCGCCAGACCCTCGGCCGGCCCGTCGCCCGGCTCGGCGTCGTAGTAGTCGCCGTCGCGCCACCGCGGATCGAGGTGGATCGCCTTGCGGCCGATCGCGCCCCAGGCGATCTGCTGCGCCGTCGCTTGCATGCACGTGGCGACGGCGATCAGCGAGCCGACGCGACGCGGGTACATCACGGCCCACTCGAGCGCCTGCATGCCGCCCATCGAGCATCCGATCACCGACATCCACCGGGAGACACCGAGGTGATCGGCGAGGCGGGCCTGGACGCGCACCATGTCGCGGATGGTGACCACCGGGAAGCGCGACCCGTACGGCCTGCCGTCGACGGGGTGCGGCGATGCCGGCCCGGTGGAACCCTGGCAGCCGCCGAGCACGTTGGCGCAGACGACGTAGTACTTGTCGGTGTCGACCGGCTTTCCTGGCCCGACCATGTCCTCCCACCACCCGGCGTCGACGTGGCCGCGCGATGCCGGCCCGGCGGCGTGGCTGTCGCCGGTCCACGCGTGGCACAGCAGGATCGCATTGGAACCGTCGGCGTCGAGCCGTCCCCACGTCTCGTACGCGACGACCACGTCGGTCAGCGTGCGGCCGCCGTCGAGGGCGAACTTGCGGTCGGTGGCGAACGTGAAGAACCGTCGATGACCAGGGTCGTCACCCGGCATCCAAGCGCCGGTGACCGGAAGCGGTTCGCGAGAGATCATGTCCACGGACGCCCGCGTGCGACGGGTGCTGCGGACGCTCGTGACACTACCAGCGGGCACTACCGTGGAACCGTGCCCATTGCGACCAACGGCGACTGCGAACTGTTCTACGAGACCTTCGGCGACGCCCCGGACCCGACGCTGCTGCTCGTCAACGGGCTGGGCTCGCAGTGCATCAACTACCGCACCGAGTGGTGCGAACGGTTCGTCGCCGCAGGCTTCCACGTCATCCGCTTCGACAACCGCGATGTCGGGCTGTCGTCGCACTTCGGCGACGCGCCGGTCGGCCCGGCCGGCAACGCCTACGAGCTCACGGACATGGCCGCCGACGCGGTGGCGGTCCTCGAGGCGTGCGGTGTCGACCGGGCCCACGTGATGGGCTTGTCGATGGGCGGGATGATCGTGCAACAGCTGGCGATCCACCATCGCCACCGGCTCCTGACGATGGTGTCGGTGATGTCGCGCACGGGCGAGCCCGACGTCGGCCAGTCGAGCCCCGAGGCGTTCGCCATCCTCACCGGTCCGCCGACCACCGACGAGGAGTCCGCGCTCCAGCGGGCCGTCGACGGCGCACGAGTGTGGGGTTCCCCCGCGTTCTTCGACGAGGCGCGCGCGCGCGCCGAGGCGGCGGAGGCATACGCCCGGTGCTTCGACCCGGCTGGGGTGGGCCGCCAGTTCTTCGCCGTCGGGGCGGCCGGCTCGTGGGCCGACGAGGTGCCCGGCGTCACCACGCCGACGCTGGTGATGCACGGCAACTGCGACACGTTGATCGACATCAGCGGTGGACGGCGGACCGCCGAGCTGATCCCCGGCGCCCGCTTCGTGGAGATCGACGGGATGGGCCACGACTACCCGCCCCAGCTGTGGGATCGCTGGGTGGACGAGATCGCCGGGTTCTGCCTCGCCGCCACCGCCTGAATCCGGCCACCTCGTGGTTGCGGGTCCGATCCACGGCGCACGGGCCCACATGGTGTTTGCGGGTCCGATCCAGGGCGCACGGCCCCACATCCGACCCGCAAACGAGGAGCGGGTGCGGACGTGCGGCCCTGAATCCGGCCAGCTGGAGTTTGCGGGGCCGATCCACGGCGCACGGCCCCAGATCCGACCCGCAAACGAGGAGCGCGTGTGGTCAGGGCGTGGGGAGGGTGCCGACGAGCGGTTGGGCCAGGCGGAGGCGCTGGTCGAAGCCGGCCTCGTAGGGCATGAAGCCGTTGCGGTCGGGGTACAGCAGCTGCACCACCTCGAACCCGCCGCCGTCGTACCACCGGGTGGCCGTGGTGAACCAGCCGCCCCACTCGCGCAGGTCGATCGGGGCGAACATGCAGCGGAGGTCGTTGTCCAGCAGCCCGACGAGCTCGACGCCCAGCGGGATCTCCGTGCCGCCGCGACAGGCGTCGACGACGAGGCCGAGGAGCCCTTTCGAGGCCGCGGGCGTCAGCCCGAACACCGCCACCTCGGGGAAGTCGACGGCGGCCGGCACGCCGAGGGAATACGCGTACGCAGGGGTGGGCGGGGCCGTCTCGGGTCGAGCGCCGACGGCCTCCAGGCCCCACCCGTCGGTCTCGACCATGAAGCGGATCTTGTCGAGGTCGTCCATCGCCGCCCACTCGTCGGCGTGCGGATCGAGCGGATCAGCCACCGGCGACCTCCGGAAGGTTGTCGATCTCGACCGGCGTGAGGTCGTCGGCGGGTTCGAAGCCGAGCACCCGCGAGAAGAAGTCGAGGGCGGACTCGAACCAGGCGATGGTGGACTCCGCCTTGCGGAAGCCGTGCCCCTCCCCCTCGAACACCACGTAGGCCACGGGCAGCCCTCGGTCGCGCAGCGCCTCGACGATCAGCTCGGAGTGGCTCGGGGGCACGACCGTGTCGTCGGCACCCTGGAACACGATCAGCGGCGACGACAGATCGTCGACGCGGTTGATCGGCGACCGGCGCTCGTACTCCTCCGCCGCCTCCGGGTACGGGCCGATCAACCCGATCGTGTAGCGCGACTCGAACTTGTGGTCGTCGGTGATCAGCGCCTTCATGTCGGTGACCCCGAACAGGTTGCTGCCGGCGGCGAACACGTCGTGGTTGGCGACGGCCAACAGCGTCAGCGTGCCACCCGCGCTGCCGCCCTCGATCATCAGACGCTCGCGATCGACGTCGCCCCGGTCGGCCAGGTACGTCGCCGCGGCGACGGCGTCGTCGACGTCGATCACGCACCAGTTGCCGAGCAGCTTGCGACGGAACGTCCGCCCGTACCGCGTGCTGCCGCGGTAGTCCACGTCGACCACCGCGATCCCGCGACTCGTCCAGAACCGATAACCGCGACCCGGGCGCATCGAGCGCGATGCGGCCGAGGTCGGGCCGCCGTGCACGAACACCAGCAACGGCGGACGCTCGTCGTCCGCCAGCACGACCTCGGGATGCGCAGGCGCGTAGTACAGGCCGTACGCGGTGTCACCCCCGGTGGTCGGGTACTCGATGAGCTCGGGCTCGGGCTGGTAGTCGTCGCCGACCTCGAGCCGGAACCCGGGTTTCAGCACCTCGACGCCGTCGGCCGCGATGCGCACGACCTCAGAGGCCGTCGTGGCGGAGCCGGCGACGAAGACGAACCCGTCGCCGGAGGTCCGCAGCGACGTGATCGAGCTGTAGGTCGAATCGAGGTCGGCGCTCCAGTCGACCTCGAAGCGCAGCCGGTCGCCGTGCTTGTCGCCCATCACGAACGCGCCGTCGGTGTGGCGCGACCCGCCGAACACCCAGTGCGGCTCGACGACCTCGAACGGGCCGGTGGCGAGCGGCGACAACTCGCCCGAGCCGAGGTCGACCGCGTACAGGTTCCACCACTCGTCGCGATCGGTGGCGACGACCAGCGTGCCGTCGTTGCGCCAGCGCGGTTCCTGGAGCGCCTCGGCCCCGTTGCCGGCGAGCGGTCGGGCGCCGCTGACCGTGGCCCCGTCGAGCTCGGCGATCCACAACTCCGTGACGTCCCACGGCATGTTCGGGTGCATCCACTGGATCCAGACGATCTGGGTGCCGTCGGGAGAGACGCGCGGCGCGGCGTAGAAGTCGGCACCCGACGCGATCACCTCGGTGCGCATCGAGCCGTCGGTCGCCACGGCGACGATCTCGTTCGCCGGCTCGCCCGCACCGTGACGTTCGTGGACGCAGACGAACCAGGCGCCGTCCGGCGTGACTCGCCCGTCGGCGTACCGCAACGAGCGCGGCGAGGGAGGTTCTTCGGTGAGCAGGACGGGCTCGCCGCCCACGGCGACCCGACGGAGCCGCTGATCGTCGAACTCCACGTAGTAGGCGTCGCCCTTGTCGACCCACCACGCTCCCCCGCCGTACTCGTGGACCGAGGTCCTGACGTTCGAACCGGGCGGCGTGACGTCCACCGTCTCGCCGTCGCGCCAGCGGACGAGTGTGGTCCGCCCGCCGTCGGAGGGTCGGACCTCCGCCCACCACACGTCGTCGCCGTCGGCGACGACCTCCGAGACCGAGATCGCGCCGCTGGCGAGCGACTCGGCGGTGATCGGTGACGGCCACGATCCGGCAGGGAGGGTGCGCATGGGCGCAGTCTCGCGCAGGTGGCATCGAACGCCCTCGTGGCGCGATCGGCTCCGGCGCTACCGCGAGAACTGCCAGGTGAAGTCCGCGTTGTCGGCGAGGACGATCACCGACCCGGTGGTCGGCGTCCAGCCGTCGTGCAGGAGGATGATCTTCCCGCTGGCGCGGGCCAGCAGGCGCAGTCCCGTCGTGCGGTAGCGGTCGACATCGCCGATCACGTCGACCGGGGACTCCACGACGCCTGGGGCATCGACACCGATCGGGACGCTGCTCGTGAGCTCGGCCTCGGGCAGACGGTTCACGCTGTCGATCACCTGCCGGGCCCGAGCCCGACCGACCTCGGAGGCGTACTCCTCGAGCACCCAGAACGTCCCGAGCAGCACGGTCCCTGCGACCAGCACGGGCGGCAGGACCCGTTGCCACAGCGGCGCCGGCACCCCGGGCGGTGGCGCCAGTCGGCGCCGGATCCACACGCAGTAGCTGGCGAACAGCGTGGCGACGATGAGGACGGCGGGCACGACCCACTGCGTGTCCTCGAGCGCGTCGCGGATCGGACCGACCGGCCAGATCGGGTCGGCGCGTCCGGCGAGGATCGAGAAGATCACCGACAGCACGGCGAGCGCGCCCCCGACCACCGCACCCCACCATGCCGCACGCGCCAGCTGCCGACGCCGGTCCTCGGGGACGTCGTCGTCCTCGTAGCGCTCGATCCGCACCACGATCTGGTGGTGCAGCCACAGCCAGCCGAGGAGCAAACCGAAGATGACCAGGATCGGCGTGTACAGCGAGCTGATGCTGCGCAGCACGTAGTCCTGCGACGAGTAGCCGAAGAGGCTCACGTCCATGCCCATCACCTGCGCCTGCACGTCGCTGCGCCGCCACCCGAAGTAGAACATCACGGCCGTGACGATGGCGGTGACGGCGCCGAGCGCACCGAGGGCGGAGAAGATGTCCTTGCGGGTGATTCCCTCCGGGGCCGGTTCGGCGGGCGGATCGCCCTCAGCCACCGTCGCCCTCCTCGACGTCGGACGACTCGCTTTCGTTCTCGCCCTCGCCACCCTCCTGGCCGTCGCCACCGTTCTCGCCGTCGCCGCCCTCCTGGTCGTCGCCACCCGTCTCCTGGTCGGGCGGGTCCTCGCCGTCCGAGGGCTCATCGCTCTCGTCGGCCCCGGCGTCGTCGTCGAGGGCCGACGCCGCCGACACGGGGACCTCGATCGTCGACGTGCCGAGCAGGTTCGTCGCCTCGATCTCGATCGAGCCGTCGCCGAACGGGCCGGCGATGACGTACGTCGAACCCCAGAGCTGCGGGACACCGAAGTCGCCCCCGACCGGGTCGGTGGCTTCGGCCGCGACACCTGACACGACGACATCGGGGAGCACCGGGTCGAATCCGTTGGGGAGCTCCATCGCCAGGTCGACTTCCACGCCATCGCCCTGGCTCCGCACGTCGAACAGGTAGATCCGCGTCCGGCAGGAGTCCGCCGGGCGTTCGGTCGGCACGACGAGCTGCGGCGGCGTGCCGGACACGGCGAAGTGCGCCTCGAGCCGTTGCAGCCAGGCGACCACGTCCTCGTCGAGACACGACGTATAGGGATTGTCGGTGGGCGGCGGTGCGGGGATCGCGCCGCCCGGCCACTCGCCCGCACCGAGCGCAGCGGCACAGGCGGCACCGACGAACTGCCAGAACTCGCCCTCTCCCTCGTCGGCGGCCGTGCTGCAATCGAGCGTGTCGGTGAACACCGGGTGCAGCGCCCCGTAGCGACCGGGCACGATGGGATCGTCGGGGCCCCACGGCGGGCCGTCGACGTCGCCGAGCGGATCGTCGTCCTGGATCTCGTCCTGAGTTTCGTCCTGTTCCTGAGCGCCGGCGGTGTCGGCGGCAGTCCCGCCCCCGGGGCTCGACCCGTCGTCGGTGGTGGTCTGCTCGACGTCGCCGTCCTGCGCGCCGTCCGCATCCTCGTCGTCGCTCCCGCAGGACGCCACGATCGCGAGCGACACGACCGCCGTGGCGCCGATCGTACGGTGTCGCATCGCTCCCCCTCTCCGCTGCCCACGACGGTACTCCGTCGAGGTATCGCCGCTCCGCGATTTGTCGTCCCCCGCGCGGCCGGTACCGTCGTCGGACAGATGTACCGCTTCCTCCTGCGGCCGGCCTGGATCGGGTTCCACGTGCTCGTCCTCGTCGCCATCGTCGCGATGGTCAGCCTCGGGTTCTGGCAGCTCCGGCGGCTCGACGAGCGTCAGGAGTTCAACGCCGCCGTCGAGGCGCGCTCCGATGAGCCGCCCGTGCCGTTGACGGACCTCCTCGCCGAACCCGACCTCGACATCGAGGAGGTCGAGTGGCGCCAGGTGACCGTGCGCGGTGAGTGGCTCGACGACCAGATCCTGTGGTTCAACCGGTCACAGGGCGGCATCGCCGGTGACAACGTGCTCGCCGCGCTCGCTGCGGACGACCTGACGGTGATCGTCAACCGCGGCTTCGTCACCTTGGGCACCGGCACCCCCGCCCTCCCGAGCGGCAGCGTCGAGGTGCTCGGGCGCGTGCGCGCCAGCCAGACTCGCCAGCTCGGCGGGCTGACCGACGAGCAGGGCGACCGGATCACCGAGGTCCGGCGCGTGAACGTCGAGGAGTTGGGGCCCCAGTTCGCGGGAGAGGTCGCCCCGCTCTACCTCGACCTGATCGCCTCCGAGCCCGCTGTCGGTCCGGAGGACCCGGTTCCCGTGCCCCCACCCGAGCTCGGCGAGGGCAACCACCTGTCGTATGCCGTGCAGTGGTTCATCTTCGCGATCTGCGTCGCCATCGGATGGGTGTTGGCCGTCCGGCGGTCGATCGGTCGCCACCGCCGCGAGGCCGACGACGCCACGCCGGACGGTGAGGCCGAGCACGTCGACTCAGGCCTCCAGCGCGGCCATCCGGCGGAACTGCTCGACGACGTCGGTGCCTGAGAACGTCGGGTCGACGGAGCGGTACACGGTCTCGACGTTCACGGCGATCCGGCCGGCCTCGCCCCAGTCCGAGAACCGGTCGTCGGCGCCGAGCAGCGCGGCGATCTCCCGAGCGGCATCGAACGCGTCGACGCCTGCTGCGCAACGCCCCGACGCCTCCTCGTCGACGAAGGCGAGGTAGTCGCGCACCTCGGCGACGCCGGACTTGTCGGTGATCGGCCCATGCCCGGGGACGACCGTCTCGACATCCATCGCCAGCATCAGGTAGCACGCCGCCACCCAGTTCGACAGCGGGCCTGCCCAGACGATCGGTGTCCCGCCGATGAAGAGGATGTCGCCGGTGTAGATGGTCCTGGCGTCCGGCACGTGCACGAGGACGTCGCCCCGCGTGTGTGCCGGACCGACCTCGATCAGCTCGACGGTGCGGCCCGCGACGTCGATCTCGTGGCGCCCGTCGAACGTGCGCGTCGGCGGCGTCGGCTCGATCCCGTCGAAGTCGAACTCGCCGAAGAACGACCGGAACAGGTCGCCGACCTCTCCCGGCGCGCGGTTGAGCGCCGCCAGCATCGACGGCGGCACGTCGGCCATCTCCTCGGCGCAGGCGGACGACGCGATGATCTCGAGCCCCTCCCAGCGCGCCGCGGCTTCCGCGTTCCCGTAGCAGTGGTCGCCGTTGGCGTGGGTGTTGACCAACGTGCTGACCGGCGCCGCAGCGGTGAACGGGCGCATCGAATCCAGCATCTCGGCGGTGAGCCGCAGGTCGAACAGGGTGTCGACGAGGAGCGAGGCGCCGTCGCCGACGATCAGCCCGGCGTTGCTCCAGCCCCACGACCCGTCGGGTTGCAGGTAGGCGAGGCAGCCGTCGGCGAGCTCGTGGGTGCCGTGCGAGAAGTCCCGGGTGGAGGCCATCCGCAGATCATCGCGCCGGTCCGGCACTCCATCGCGCGACCAGCCGCTCGGCGAGCATCGTGACCGGGAGGTGCGGGTGCACGTGCGGCACCTCGGGGAACACCGACGCATCGCAGACGAAGAGGCCCGTGTACCCGGCGACGCGACCCATGTCGTCGACGACACGGCCCATCGCGCACGACGACGAGGCGTGGACATACCCCCCTGCGGCGGTCGGCAGCCATCGATCGAACACGGCGTCGTCGGCGAGCGCCGCCGCGGGCGTGCCCTGGTCGTCGGCGTAGGCCCGGTCGACGACGGCGTCGAACGCCGGGTGGCCGAGCAGCTCCAGGGCGCGCCTCACCGCCTCGTGGAGATCGGCCCGGTCGGCGGGATCGTCCAGGAGGTGCAGGTCGACCACGGGGCCGTCCACCCCGGGGCGCACCGTGCCCGCCCGCCCCCGCGGTCGCATCACCGCGCACAGGAGCACCCCGTACCGACCGTCGCCCGCCGATGCGGCATCGACCGGGAGCACCTGCCACCGACCCTCGTCGAGCGCTGCGGCGACGGTCAGCTCGTGAGGCGCCCGGGCAACACCGGCGCGGAACTCCACGGTGAGGGCCACCGACGGGTGATCCTGGAGGTGGTCGCCGAGGCCGGGCGTTGCCACCCCCGAGCGCGCCAGCAGGTCCGGGCTGTGGATCGCTCCGGCGCACAGGACCACCCGGTCGGCATCGTGCGATCGGATCGTGCCGGACCCGTCGCGGACGGCGACACCGACGGCGTGTGTTCCGTCCAGTTCGATGCGGACGACTTCGGCGTCGCTGGCCACCTGCAGGTTCGTCCGCTCTCGGGACGGCCAGAGATACGCCTCGGCGGAGGTCACCCGCCGGCCGTGGCGTCGCGCCAGCGGCAGCGTGTCGGCGTGGGGGTCGGCGGCGAGGAGGGCGCGGGCCAACGGCGCCAGCTCATCGGGCCGCGGCAGCTCCGCGGGGATCTCCACTCGCTGCCACGCCTCGGCCGCGTCACGCCACCCCCAGGACTCGTACTGGGCGTCGTCACCGTGCACGGCGACCATCGCGTTGACGACGCTCGACCCGCCCACGCCGCGCCCCCGCCGGTAGGGCACGGCAGCCCCGCCGCGCACCCGGCGGGCCACGAGCTGCTCGATCGTGCGGCCCGGCGTCTCGAGCGCGGCGACGGCGTCGGGTCCCGACAGCACCTCGGTGACGTCCTCGGCGGTGAGGTCAGGCCCGGCCTCGAACAGCGTGACGGCGTTCGCCGGATCCTCGCTGAGACGGGCAGCCACGACGCAACCGGCCGAGCCGGCGCCGACCACCGCCCAGCGCATCGTCAGTCCGACGCAGCGCCCGACGTACCGACCGTCTGCGGGGCGGTCGCGTCGGGGAGCCCGGCGAGGTGTGCCGCGTCGTTGTACCGCACGAGGACCGGCGACACGCCAGCGGGGAGGAGGAACTCGGTGATCGAACAGTTGACCGTGCGCAACGCGAACCCGCCGACGGCCGGGATCCGCATCAGGTGCCGGAACGCCGCGTCGACCACGCCGCCGTGGCAGGCGACCACGATCGTGCCACCGGCGTGCTCCCGCGTCAGCCGCGACACCGCCGACCCGACCCGCAGGTGGAACTCGGCGGTGGTCTCGCCGCCGCCCGGGAACACGTCGAAGTGCGGGTCGCCCGCCCAGTCGGGCGTGCCGAAGCGGTCGACGTACTCGACGAAGGACGTCCCGTCGAGCTCAGGTCCCGGATCGTGTTCCCCGACGGCGGGATCGACGACGATGTCGAGGTCGTCGAACGCAGGACTGATGATCTCGGCGGTCTCGATCGCCCGGGCGAAGTTGCTCGCCACCAACACGTCGGGTCGCAGCTCGCCCGACTCGGCGAGACGGCGGCGCAGGCGGTCGGCCTGCCGGCGTCCGAGGTCGGACAGGCCGTCGCACGTGCGGTACCCGCCGATCACCCGTCGGACGGTGACATTCGACTCACCATGGCGGATCAGCACGAGGCGGGTATCGGGGGCGGACGTCTGCTCGGCCACACCGTCGAGCCTACGAGCGCCCAACCTGTCACAAAGGTGTCAGACCCCGATGTAACAGGTGACCCCTCGGGGCGGGGAGACATTTCGTACAAACGCCGACGCGCGCGCACACTGCTGCCTATGGTTGCACCGGTGGCCGCCCGTCATCGCCTGACCGTCCGATCCACCGATCCGGACCCGCGCGCCGCCGCCATTGCCACGGGCGCCGAACACCTCGGACTGACCCATCTCGGCGACCTCACGGTGGCGGACGTGTACTACCTCGAGGGCGACCTCACGAGCGACCAGCTGCAGCGCCTGCACGGCGTCCTCGTCGACCCGCTGCTGCAGAACGGCACCTGGGAACCGCAAACCGGCAACGCCATCGAGATCACCAAGCAGCCGGGCGTCCCCGACAGCGCCACCGATGCCCTCCTGCGCGCCGCCGAGCGGTTGGCGATCGACGTCGAGTGGGCGGCCAGCGGGCTCCGCGTGGAGATCGGCGAGCACCGCGACCCGGCGGTGCTGCGCGAGGTGGTCGAGCGGCTCGTCGCCAACGCCATCATCGAGCAGTGGGCCGTCGGCACCATCGAGCCCGGACGCCCCAGCGACGAGGAGGGCGCCAGGACAGCCGTCACGATCCCGATCGCCGACCTCGACGACGACGGCCTCGCCCGGCTGAACACGGAACGGTCGCTGTCGCTCGACCCCGAGGAGCTGACGGTGATCCGCGACCACTTCGCGTCGCTCGGCCGCGACCCGACCGACTGTGAGATCGAGACGCTCGCCCAGACGTGGAGCGAGCACTGCGCCCACAAGACGTTCGGAGCGGTGATCCACGCCAGCGGCGGATCCGACGACGTCGACCTCACGATCGAGCCGCTGCTGATGCAGCTCCGCGCATCGACGGAGGCGATCGACGCCCCGTTCGTCAAGTCGGCCTTCGTGGGCAAC
>CAYGLH010000072.1:6595-11963 GCA_964350535.1 uncultured Ilumatobacteraceae bacterium | reverse complement strand
CGGCGAGGACGAGCTCAACAAGCAGGGCGCCGGCGACCAGGGGATGATGTTCGGGTACGCCTGCAACGAGACCGACGACCTGATGCCCCTGCCCATCTGGACGGCCCACCGCCTGTCCGAGCGGCTCGCCGAGGTGCGCAAGTCCGGGCAGATCCCGTACCTCCGCCCCGACGGCAAGACCCAGGTCACCTACCAGTACGAAGACGGCAAGCCGGTGGCCCTCAAGGCGGTGCTGATCTCCACCCAGCACCAGGACGGCGTCGCCCGCGACACGGTGATCCGTCCCGACCTGATCGACCAGGTGATCCGCAAGGTCGTGCCCGAGCAGTTCGCCGACGACGGCTACGAGATCTACGTCAACCCGACCGGCAACTTCGTGCGCGGCGGCCCCTACGCCGACGCCGGCCTCACCGGCCGCAAGATCATCGTCGACACCTACGGGGGCATGGGCCGCCACGGTGGCGGGGCCTTCTCCGGCAAGGACCCGAGCAAGGTCGATCGGTCGGCCGCCTACGCCGGCCGGTGGGTCGCCAAGCACGTCGTGGCGAGCGGCGTCGCCGATCGGTGCGAGGTCGAGGTGGCCTACGCCATCGGCATGGCGCACCCGATGAGCATCCTCGTCGAGACCTTCGGCACGAACAAGGTCGACGGCGCCACCATCGAGGCAGCGGTCAAGTCCACGTTCGACCTGCGACCGGGCGCGATCGTGCGCGACCTCGATCTCAAGCGCCCGATCTACAAGCAGACCGCCGCCTACGGCCACTTCGGCCGACCCGGTCTGCCGTGGGAGGAGCTGTCCCGCCTCGACCAGTTCAAGGCGGCCGTCGGCGCCTGAGGCCACGGATTCCGGCGTTCGTGTGACCGATCCTGGCGGAGACGACCGGGATCCGGCACACCGACCGCTCGGGGCGCTCGGCGCGCTCGCGGCGCGGGTGCACCCGGACGTCGCCGGGCTCGACAAACGGTTCGACTACCTCGTTCCGGCAGCGCTCGTTCCCGACGTGGCGATCGGCTCGCGTGTGCGTGTCGAGTTGCACGGTCGACGGGTGGGGGCGTGGGTCACCGAGCTCCTGCCGGCCGACGCCGCGGGCGTCGACGTCGAGGCGCTGAAACCGATCGCCAAGGTCACCGGACACGGTCCAGGGGGTGACCTCATCGAGCTGGCTGCGTGGGCGCAGCACCGCTGGGCGGCGCGCTCGATCCGCCCGTTCCTCGGCGCTGGGTCGCCCCCACGGGCCGTGCGCGGTCTGCCCTCGCCACGGCGATCGGAGGCCGCGGCCGAGCCGACGTCGCCGGCGACGACCGAGCTGTTCGACCGCGGGGGCGGCGTGTTGCGGCTCCCCCCGCGCGCCGACGTGCTGCCGGCCATCCTGTCGGCGACGCGGCGCGGACCGGCGCTCGTCGTGGTCCCGTCGATCGAGGCGGTGGCTGCACTCGCCCGACGACTGCGGTCCGGTGGCCTGACCGTTGCGGTGCTGCCGGACGATTGGGCGGCGGCCGCGGCAGGCGTCGACGTGGTGGTCGGAACCCGGATCGCGGCGTGGGGGCCGTGCGCCGGGATGGCAGCGGCGGTGCTGGTCGACGAGCACGACGAAGCGCTGCAAGAGGAGCGCACGCCCACGTGGCACGCCCGTGACGTGCTGATCGAGCGCTGCCGCCGTGCTGCGGTGCCGTGCGTGCTCGTGTCGCCCACGCCGACGCTGACGGCGGTGGAGGTGCACGCGGGCGGCGACGACGGCGTCGTCCACCCGCCTGCAGCTCGCGAGCGCGCCGGTTGGCCGGAGCTGACGATCGTGGACCGCGACGGCGACGAGCCGTGGCGCCGTTCGCTGCTCACGTCGCCCCTGATCGCACGGCTGCGCGACCACTCGATGGGCGTGGCCTGCATCAGCAACATCACGGGCCGGGCGCGCATCCTGGCGTGCCGGTCGTGCCGGTCGTTGCTCCGGTGCGAACGGTGCGACGCCGCGGTCGGCCTCGACGCTGCCGAACGATTGGTCTGTCGCCGCTGCGGGGCGGATCGTCCGCCGGTGTGCCAGGAGTGTGGGTCGTCGTCGTTCGCCAACCTCCGGCCGGGCGTCAGCCGGCTGCGCGAGGAGTTCGAGGCGGCCGCCAACCGACCGGTCGTCGAGGTCACCGCGCAGAACGACGTCCGCCCGACGTCGGGCGGTGTGAGCGTCGGCACCGAGGCGTTGCTGCACCGCCTCAGCCGGGTCGACCTCGTCGTGTTCCTCGAGTTCGACTCCGAGCTGTTGGCGCCCAGGTTCCGCGCCGGCGAGCAGGCACTGGCACTGCTGGTGCTCGCCGGGCGCGTCGCGCCCGAGGTGATGGTGCAGACCTTCACGCCCGACCACGAGGTGCTGCGCGCTGCCTCGGCCGGCGATCCGTCGATCGTCACCGCCGTAGCGCGCGCCCGCCGCGAACCGTTGGCCCTGCCGCCGTTCGGCGCGCTCGCCGAGGTGAGCGGCGCCGGCGCCGATCACGTGGTCGAGCAACTCGACGGCTCACGCGTCCGCGTCGGCCGCGACGGCGACGACCGGTACCTCCTCCGGGCGGTGAGCTGGGACGTCCTCGGTGACGTCCTCGGCGGCGTCGATCGCCCCGCCGGCACCCGCGTGCGCATCGCCGTGGACCCACCCCGCGCCTGACCACCCCTCCGCACCCAACGTTCGCCGTGAGCGTCGCGCTGAGCGCGAGCTTCACGTCAGATCTCGGGTGGTGTCGGGCGGACGAGCAGGAGACGGAAGCCGGACTTCGAGGCGCGGCGCTCGGTCGGGAATCCGTGGTCGGTCAACCAGCGCTGGAGGGAGTCGGCGCCGAGGTGCTTCTGGACGACCAGCGTGGCGCTGCCGTCGTCGGCCAACCGAACCAGCCAGCGTTCGAGCAAGGAGCGCAGCGCGGGCTTGCCGATGCGGATCGGAGGGTTCGACCAGATCGTGGCGAAGCGGACGTCGTCGGGCACGTCGTCGGGGAGCGACGTACGGATGTTCGGCACATCCGCCCGTGCCGCGTTGGCGGCCGTGAGGTCGAGCGCCCGTTCGTTGACGTCGACCGCCCACACCGTCGCGCGCGGCGCCCGGAGGGCCATCGTGAGGGCGATCGCGCCGGTCCCGCATCCGAGGTCGAGGAGGTGCCCGTCGGGGGCGAGCGGGGGCTCGGAGCGCAGCAGCATCGACGTTCCCACGTCGAGGTGCCCGCGGCTGAACACACCTCGATCCGTGCGCATCGTGAACGCCACGTCGGGGAGCACGACGTCGACGTCGGCGGGGTCGGACGGAGCCGCCGGATCGTCGTCGAAGTAGTGGCCCTGCGGCGGATCGTCTGCGTCCCTGGTCACGCCCCGTAGCCTGGCATGTGATGTCCTACAGCATCCGTACCTACGGCGACCCGGTGTTGAAGTCGAAGGCGTCCCTCGTCGAGGACGTCGACGGCAAGATCATCCGCCTCGTCGACGACATGTTCGACACGCTCGACGACTCCGGCAACGGCCTCGCGCTCGCCGCGCCCCAGATCGGCGTCCGCAAGCAGGTCGTGGTGTGGGACTTCGGCGACGACCCGCTGGCGATCGTCAACCCCGAGATCGTCGAGTCCGACGGCGAGTGGGTCTACGACGAGGGGTGTCTGTCGATCCCCGGCCTCTACGTCGAGATGCTGCGCCCGAAGACGGTGCTGGTGCGCGGCGTCGACCTCGACGGCGAGATCATCGAGATCGAGGCCGACGAGCTCGAGGCGCGCATGTTCCAGCACGAGATCGACCACCTCAACGGCGTGCTGATGTTCGATCGGCTCGAGGGCGACCAGCGCAAGGACGCGCTCACCGAGTACCGCCGGCTCGAGGAGGAGGCGGCCGCAGGCGCCGCCCGGCGCGAGCCGCTGCACCGCCGCCTCCGGCTGCGATGAGATGAAGCTCGTCTACCTGGGGACGCCCGCCATGGCCGTCCCGCCGTTGCGGGCCGTGCACGCGGCCGGCCACGACGTGGTGCTGGTCGTCACCGGCGCCGACAAGCGCCGCGGCCGTCGGGGCGAACCCAGCCCGAGCCCGGTCAAGGCCGCAGCACTCGAGCTCGGACTCCCCGTCAGCCACGACATCGCCGATGTCCACAGCGCGGTCGCCGGCGGTGCTGTCCTCGGCGTGGTCGTCGCCTACGGAAGCCTCATCAAGACGGACATCCTCGAGGCCGTGCCGCTGGTGAACGTGCACTTCTCGCTGTTGCCGAGATGGCGCGGCGCAGCCCCGGTCGAGCGGGCGCTGCTCGCCGGCGACGAGGAGACCGGCGTCTGCATCATGGCGATCGAAGAGGGCCTCGACACCGGGGGCGTGTACGCGCGGGCGGTCACCCCGATCGGTCCTCGGACCACCGCCGCCGAGCTCCGGGCGCGCCTGGTCGACGTCGGCTCGCAGCTCCTCGTCGACACGCTCGCGCGACCGCTCGACGAGTGGATCGACGCACCCGCGCCGCAGCTCGGCGAGGCGACGTATGCGCACAAGTTCAGCGCGGGCGACTTCGAGATCGACTGGTCCCAGCCCGCTGCGCAGATCGACCGCTTGATCCGGGTCGGCGGTGCATGGACCACGTTCCGCGGCAAGCGGCTGAAGATCCACGGTGCCGAGTTGTGCGACGGGCGGATCATCCCGACCCGCGTGCAACCCGAGGGCAAGGCCGAGATGGACTTCGACGCATGGCGCAACGGGGCGCAACCGAACGCCGACGAACTGTTCGGCGACCTGTGAGCGCACCGACGCGCTCGGCCCGCCGCGTCGCCCTCGACGCGCTCCGCCGGATCGAACAGGACGACGCGTACGCCAACATCGTGTTGCCGCGCATGCTGGAGACGTCGGGACTGTCGCCCGAGGACCGCCGCTTCACCACCGAGCTCGTGTACGGAACCACCCGCATGCGACGCGCCTGCGACGCGATCAGCGACCGGTTCGTCACCCGGCCGCCCGACGCCGCCACCAGGACGTTGCTCCGACTCGGTACCTACCAGCTCGCGTACGCCGGCGTGCCTGCCCACGCCGCGGTGAGCGAGACGGTCGGGCTCGCACCGAAGCGCACGCGGGGCTTCGTCAATGCCGTGCTGCGCAAGGTGGCCAAGGCGCCCGCCGACACGATGCGCTGGCCGTCAGCCGCCTGCCGTCTGAGCTACCCGGACTGGATCGTCGAGCGGCTCGAGGCCGAGCTGGGCGACGACGCCGAGGCCGCGCTGGCGCGGATGAACGAACCGCCGCCGGTGACCGCGCGGGCGGACGGCTACGTGCAGGACGAGTCGTCGCAGTGGGTGGCCGCGTCGGTCGAGGCCCAGCCGGGGGAGCGGATCCTCGACCTCTGCGCCGCTCCGGGCGGCAAGGCGACGGCGCTCGCCGCCG
>CAYGLH010000072.1:2489-6495 GCA_964350535.1 uncultured Ilumatobacteraceae bacterium | reverse complement strand
CGGCGGCACCGCTCGTGCGGCCGGGCGGTCGGCTCGTCTACAGCGTCTGCACCCTGACGACGGAGGAGTCGACCGATCATCCCGTGCCGGACGGCCTCGAGGTCGACGAGCGACCGCTGCCCGTCGGGGCGTGGCGGAGGTTCTCGTCGGGCTGGCGGGTGCTGCCACAGGACGCGGACACCGACGGCATGGTGGTCGTTCGGTACCGTCGGCGCCCATGAGCGCGAACGACGGTCACGACCAGCACGGCCACGATCAGCACGGTCACGACCACGGTGAGACGGTCGCGCCGCAGCAGGCGAAGGTGCTCACGGTCAGCGACGGGGTCGCCCACGGGGTCCGTGAGGACCGCAGCGGTGAGGCGCTCGTCATCCGGCTGACCGAGGCGGGCTTCGACGTGGTCGACCATCGCGTCACCGCCGACGGGAGCGACGCGGTCGCCGCCGTGCTCGCGGACATGGCGACCGGGTTCGCCGGCGTCATCGTGTCCACCGGCGGCACGGGCTTCGCCCCACGCGACCAGACGCCCGAGGGCACCCGCGCGGTCATCGAGCGCGAGGCGCCGGGCCTCGCCGAGGCGATGCGGCTGTGCAACCCGCTCGGCCGGCTGTCACGCGGTGTCGCCGGCATCGTCGGCGACACGATCATCCTCAACGCGCCCGGGAGCACGAAGGGGTGCGTCGAGCAGCTCGAGGCGGTGCTCGACGTGTTGCCGCACGCCCTGCGCCTGGTCCACGACACCGACACGTCGCACTAGCACCCGGCGATCTCCGGATCTCCGGGCCCGCTGGGCGGGCCCGTTCCTCACGGGAACCGCCGATGGCGGGTGGGAGCCCGGCCGGTAGCCTCGCCGCCGTGCTGCGTGTCGTCCTCCCCAAGGGCTCGCTCGAGCGAGCCACCCTGGAACTCTTCGAAGCCGCCGACCTGCCGGTCGTGCGTTCCTCATCCGTCGACTACCAGGCGTCGATCGACGACCCCCGGATCGAGTCGGTGCGCATCCTCCGCCCGCAGGAGATCCCGACCTACGTCGAGGAGGGGCTGTTCGACATCGGCATCACGGGGCGCGACTGGGTCGAGGAGACCGGCAGCACCGTCGTCAGCCTCGGGGAGCTGAAGTACTCGAAGGCCACGACCAAGCCGATCCGCATGGTGGTCGCGGTCGCCGGCGACTCCGAGGCGACCTCGGTCAAGGATCTCGCCGATGGCGTGCGCGTGCAGTCCGAGTACCCGGTCATCACGAAGCGGTTCTTCGCCGACAACGGCGTCGACGCCGACGTCCGGCTCTCGTACGGCGCGACCGAGGCGAAGATCCCCGACATCGCCGACTGTGTCGTCGAGATCACCGAGACCGGTCGCGCCCTGCGCGCCGCCGGGCTGAAGGTGATCGACACGATCCTCACCAGCTACACCGAGGTGGTCGCCAACCCGACGTCCGCAGCCGACCCCGAGAAGCGCAAGGCGATGGACCAGGTGATGACCCTGCTCAACGGCGTGCTCGATGCCCGCGGTCGGGTGCTGCTCAAGCTGAACGTGACCGAGGACGCCAAGGACGCCGTGCTCGAGGTGCTCCCGTCGATGAAGTCGCCGACGCTGTCGCCGCTTGCGGGCGGCGGCTATGCGGTCGAGTCGGTGGTCGAGAAGCGCACGATCAACCTGGTGATCCCGGCGCTGTGCGACGCCGGCGCCACCGATCTCGTCGAGATGCCGATCAGCAAGATCGTGCCGTAGGCATGGCTGAGCTGGCGCATGCGCGACGACTGGTGGGGAGCGTGACGGCGTTCGATCCCGCATCCGGGCTGGGCGTCGTGGTCGGCGCCGACGGAGTGGAGTACGCGTTCCATTGCGTCGAGATCGCCGACGGGACGCGGGAGATCTCCGTGGGGACCGACGTGAGGTTCTCGGTGTTGGCCAAGCTCGGGCGGTACGAGGCGGCCGAGATCACGAAGTGAGGAGCGACGTCGAACCCGGTGAGCGGGAGTGGCGGATCCTCGACGTGCTCTTGGCGCTGGGCGAGGGTGAGGTCACCACGTACGGCGACGTCGCCGCGGTGGCCGGCTATCCGAAACAGGCCCGACTGGTGGGCCGCATCCTCGCCACGACGGAGGTCGACGTGCCGTGGTGGCGGGTGGTCGCCGCCGGAGGCGTGTTGCGGGCGAGCGACCCCGAGCTGCAGACGCAACTGCTGCGCTCGGAGGAGGTCGTGGTGCGCGATGGACGGGTGCGGCAGGCGCCCGTCGGACGGTTCCGCGGCGATCTGGAGTGATTCCGTCCCGGAATCCGGGACGGAAGCGGACCAGGTTGCACCAGTGGGACGAATCCGGACCAGAGCGGACGGCGGGCGAGATGCTCAGGCGGGAGAGGTGTCGGCGCCCGACACGGCGCCCTTCACCTGCACGAACGCGATGCGGATGTTGTTCAACGCGTCGCGCATCGTCGGCGCGTCCGCTCCGAGGCGGTCGCCGAGGCCGTCGACGAGACAGGCGACGGCGTCGATCGCCAGCGCGGACTGCTCCAGGTCGGGCGGGTCGGCCGACAGGTGGATCGCCGCAAGCTCGTACAGTCCCATCACGTGGTTGGTCACCACCACCTCGGCCGGCACCTCGGCGAGACGTGAGCGGGCGTCCTCCATCGCCCGCTGGGCCTCGGCCATCGCGTCGAGCTCCTCGGGATCGAGGTCGCCGGTCAGCAGCGGGTCGTCGGCGGGCGGGTGGGGGCCGGAGGATTCATCACTCACATCGGCTACCCTAGCGACGCAACAACTGAGGCGAAGTGGGGGCAACTCCCACCCGGCCACCAGCGATTCCGCTACAGGGTGCGTCCGGGTCACCTGGTACCGACCAGCTCACGGCCGTCGTCGACGACGGCGATGGGATCGATGGTCGCTCCGCGTGCGGTTCGCGTCGAGCACCAACAGATCCACCACATGGGGAGGCCCATTGCACAGGAGTGAGCAGTCATAGCACCGCGAAACGACCAACGCGACCAGCACCGCATCAACGACCGCATTCGCGCCCGCGAGGTCCGGTTGATCGGTCCGACCGGAGATCAGCTCGGCATCAAGCCGGTGCCCGAGGCCCTGCGCATGGCGCGGGGGCTCGACCTCGATCTCCTCGAAGTCGCCTCCAACGCCAACCCGCCCGTCTGCCGGATCATGGACTACGGCAAGTTCAAGTACGAGGAAGGGCAGAAGGCCAAGGAGGCTCGCAAGAAGTCGAACAACGTCTCGGTGAAAGAAGTGAAGTACCGGCCGAAGATCGGCAAGGGCGACTTCGACACCAAGACCCGCAACGTCATCCGCTTCATCGACGAAGGCCACAAGGTCAAGGTGACGTTGCAGTTCCGCGGTCGTGAGATGGCCCATCCCGAGCTCGGGATGAGGATTCTCGATGACGTGATCGACGCGGTCGGACCGGCCGCCAAGGTCGACACACGAGCCCGGATGGAGGGCCGCAGCATGACGATGATGCTGTCGCCCGACAAGCAGGCTCAGGAACAGATCCGCAAGGCGGCGGCCGCCGCCGAGCAAGAAGCAGCCGAGGCAGCCGAGCGAGACGCTGCTGAGCGAGAGGCCGACACCAGCACCGCTGGCGAGGCCGACGACAGCCAGTAACCGGCCCCCGGCCGGCGACAACCCGGCCGACCGTGCCGGAGACCAAGGAGCACACCGATGCCGAAGATGAAGACATCGAAGACCGCCGCGAAGCGGTTCAAGAAGACCGGAACGGGGCGCGTGCGTCGCCAGCAGGCGAACCGCCAGCACCTGTTCGAGAAGAAGCCCTCGACCCGTACCCGTCGGCTGGCCCAGGACGCCGACCTCCACCCCGGCGACGAGAAGAAGATCAAGCGCCTGCTCGGCGAGCGCTGATCCACCCGTACGAGTCCACCCCCTGAGTTTCGAGGAGTAGAGAGCAATGGCACGTGTGAAGCGTGGTGTGACCTCCAAGCAGCGTCACAAGAAGGTGTTGAAGCAGGCCCGCGGCTACTACGGCAACAAGAGCCGCTCGTA
>CAYGLH010000072.1:0-2479 GCA_964350535.1 uncultured Ilumatobacteraceae bacterium | reverse complement strand
CGCGCCGCCAACGAACAGGTCATGCGGTCCGGCCAGTACGCGTTCCGCGACCGCCGGGCCCGCAAGGGCGAGATGCGTCGGCTGTGGATCCAGCGGATCAACGCCGCCTGCCGTCAGAACGACATGAGCTACAGCCGGTTCATCGCCGGGCTCAACGCGGCCGGTGTCGAGGTCGACCGCAAGATCCTCGCCGATCTGGCGGTCACCGACGCCGCGGCGTTCACCGCGCTGGTCGATCGCGCCAAGGCGGCGCTCTGACCGACCCGGTCCACGCCGGCCAGTCCTCGCGATGACCGGTCTGGCGTTCAACAACACGAGAATCCAGCGACTGCGGCGCCTCACGGGGCGCCGCAGTGCGCGTCACGACGAGGGTCGCTTCGTCGTCGAGGGTCCGGTGCTCGCCGCAGAGGCGGTCGCCGCAGGCTGGCAGTGCTCCGCCCAGTACGTCCCCGCGGGCAGCGGCGACGTCGTTGCCGGCGCGGGCGAGGTGGTCGAGCTCGCCGAGGGTGTGTTCGAGCGCGTCGCCACCACGGGGACACCGCGCCCGCCGATGGTCGAAGTGGCGATGCCCGCCCGTGACACCGCGGCGACATTGTCCGACGCCTCGCTCGCCGTCGTGCTCGATCGGGTCGCCGACCCTGGGAACGTCGGCACCGTCATCCGCTCGGCGGAGGCCGCTGGTGCCGACGTCGTCGTCCTCACGCCGGGCAGTGTCGACCCGTACGCGCCGAAGGTGGTGCGCTCGGCAGCCGGCGCGTTGTTCCACGTTCCCGTCGTGATCGCCACGCTCGAGGAGGTCGGCGACGCCGGTCTGCTGCGCGTCGGCACGAGCAGCCGCGACGTGCCCGATCGTTCGGTCATCTCGCACAGCGCGTTCGACTGGTCCGGACGCGTGGCGATCGTGATGGGGAACGAGGCGGCGGGTCTCCCCGACGAGTGGACCGATGGCGACGGACCGATCGACGCATGGGTCACGATCGAACACCGTGGTCGGAGCGAATCGCTCAACGTGGCGATGGCGACGACGCTGCTCGTCTTCGAAGCCGCTCGGCATCGATGAGCGGTGTTCCGGTGTGGCGGAGGTTCGCTCGTCGGCGGGTGGGGGAATCTCGCTGACGCGGTGAGCGCCGGCGGCGCGCGGCGTCCTGGGCGTGGGAAGCTGGGCGGATGGACGTGGGGCTCGTCGTCTACGAGGGGGTGCTGTACGACGAGTGCGAGGCGTTCCGCACGGTGCTCGGACGGCTCCGCGGCGCGCGGATCGTCAACGTCGGCGCCGAGGCGGGAACGGTCGGCGGGCCAGGCGGCACCCACCTCGTCGACGCCACCTTCGACACGATGGGCGATCCCGACATCGTGGTCGTCCCCGGTGGGCTCGGGGTCGACCGGGCCTCGCACAGCGAGCAGTTGCTGACCTGGCTCCGGCAGGTGGAGCGGCGCGCCGACTACGTGCTCGCCAGCAGCACGGGATCGATCGTCGTCGCCGCTGCAGGCCTGCTCCACGGTCGTCCAGCGGCGACACACTGGCTGGCCGCCGACTTGCTCCAGCAGTACGGTTCCGACCGCGATGCGGGGCGCCTGGCCGTCGCCGGCAACGTGATCACCGCCGAGGGGAGCGTCAGCGCCGTCGAAGCGGCGTTCGCTCTCATCGAGCGGATCGAGGGACCACAGGCCGTCGCCGAGGCGCGCGCGACCCTGATCGCCCAGGGCGGGCCGCATCTCCGTCAGCCATCCCGCTGGCAACGGTGGCGGGCGCAGTGGTTCGCCCGCTCCACCGACGTCGAGGATCGGGTCGGCGAGGCTCCCGAGGAGCCGGGTGCCCCGGGGGTCACCCCGCGCTCGGTGATGATCGAGCTCGTCCCCGTCGAAGATCTCGCGCCGGTCGGCCGCCGGAGCGCGGCTCGACGGACGACACGGGCCGACCGCCGTCGGGCGGAGTGAGGGGCCTGCTCGGCGCGCCGTGTGTCCGGGCTTCGTACCTGGCACGGTCCCGCGCGTGCTGCGGCGGCGGAACGGACTTCGCTTCGGCGGACCGCCTGAGTAGGCTGGCGCGCCGTGAAGCCGCAGTCGCAGCGATTTTCGTGCCCCGGGTGAACCGGGGACACCGCTCCTGCGCCATGTCCTGAGTTCGCCCGGGGACGCCCGCCGACTCGACCTCCCCGAAAGGACTCCCGTGCTCACCGACATCAGCGCCGCCCGAGATGCGGCGATCGACCAGATCCGCGCCGCGGCGGACCTCGACGAGGTCGCCGCGCTCGGCACCTCGCTGCTCGGCAAGAAGAGCAGCCTCGCCCAGCTCAAGAAGCAACTCGGCGCGCTCGACACCGTCGAGGAGAAGAAGGCCGTCGGCCAGGCCGTCAACGAGGCGATGGCCGACGTCTCCGCGGCGCTCGACAAACGCCGGGTCGCTCGCACCGCCGAGGCGCTGGCGGCGCGCGGCGCGGCCGAGCGGCTCGACCTAACAGAGTTCGCCGGCGCCCCC
>CAYGLH010000071.1:6884-11970 GCA_964350535.1 uncultured Ilumatobacteraceae bacterium | reverse complement strand
GCGCATGTCGACGCTGGTGACGTTGACGAGCAGTGCGGTCGCATCGCGTGGCGTGCCGGCGGGGAGCGGGAGGGAACGCTGGCCGCGCGGCGGGAGGACACCGGATCTCGGCCCCGGCTCGCGCGTGTCGAGCAGCCGGGTGGAGGAGACGGGGACGAACCTGCCGGCGCGGGCCCGGTCGGCGGCACGGAACACGCCGGTGACGTCGACGACGACGTCGGCGCCGACGTGTCGGTAGATCGCCAATCGTCCTCCCGCGCCGAGCGGCACGATCGTCGAGTTGGCGACGGGGGTGTCGCGGCGCAGGTTGAGGGTCGAGGTGGGCGGGCGCGGCCGGCCGTCCGGATACGCGGTCAGATAGCCACCGCGACGATGGGGGAGCGCCGTGAGGGTGACCGCGACGGCGCGTGCATCGTCGGGGATGGCGGGGTGTCCGGCGACGTCCACGACCATCGTCGATGCGTTGCGCCACACGCACCCGCACCGGCTCGCTCGGGTGTCGGCCAGGCGGAGCGGTCCGACCGGGCTGAAGGCGGTCGGCCGGCCGACCTGGAGGGCAGGTGCCGCCTCGACCGGCGGCGCGCCGGACGGGAGCACCACGACCGCCGCGACGAGCAGGGTGGCGACGACGAGAGCCGGACGGTGGATGCTCGTCCGGCCCGCCCGCATCGTCGTGTCCTCAGCGGTCGTGCAACGCCCGGATCACTGCGACGTCGTCGGTCGAGACGTCGGGGCCGTACGGGGCGGCGTACAGTCCGCGGCCACCGTCGGGTGCCCGCAGGGCGAACAGGACCGCCTCGTCGTCGGGGTTGCTCTCACCTTCGAAGCGGACGATCTCGTCGATCGTCACGTCGGCAGGATCGTGCGACGCGTCGTCGCTGGCGAGCCGGCCGTCGACGGCGCGCCAGTCGGCCGTGTAGCCGGCAGCGCGCAGGCGATCCATCGCCTCGCTGATCGTCTCCATCTCGTCGGACATCGTCGGCCTCCGGTCTCGGCGTGCCTCCGAACCTAGCGAATGGCGGCGATCTCCGACACTTCCCGAACTGGTCATCGGTAATTCACCGGGAGTACGCTTGGCGCCATGGGGGTACACAAGTCCACGCCTGAGTTCCGCACGCATCACGCGCTCCGGATCAAGGGGTTCGCCACGGTCGAGGTCGTGTCGGAGGTGTCCGCGCTCGAGCTCGAGACCGTCGAGCGGCACCTCGACTGCATGCGCGACGAGGGCCAGGCCCAGTTCCGCGACGCGCGGAGCCTGTGGCAGCTCACGCCGGAGGGGCGCGAGACGCACCAGGAGCGCCTCGTCGCCGACCTGGAGGGCGCGCCGCTCGACGAGTTGAGCAACGACTACCGGGTGTTCTTCGAGTGCAACTCCGAGTTCAAACAGCTCTGCACCGACTGGCAGCTGCGCGACGGCGAGCCCAACGACCACAGCGACGCCACGTACGATCGCACGGTGTTGGGACGCCTCGACGACCTGCACGCCGAGGCACTGCCCGTCGTGTCGAACATGGGCGACCTGATCGAGCGGCTCTCACCGTACGCACCGCGTCTCGAGCGCAGCCTCGGGCGGGTGCGCGAGGGCGACCAGTCCGGGTTCACCGGCGTGATGTGCGGCAGCTACCACGACGTGTGGATGGAGCTGCACGAGGACCTGATCCTCACCCAGGGGATCGACCGCGCCGTCGAGGGCAGCTTCTGACCGACGGCCCGGCGCCGGGCCTCAGCGCTGGAACAGGCCGATCGGCAGTCCCGCGCCGCGGAGGTGCGACGTCTCGTTGACGGTCACGATCGACCGCTCGCCGCTCGACGCCGCAGCCACCCGGTGGATCGAGGTGTAGTTCGGGTAGAAGAACCCACGTGCCGCCTCGCCCGTGAGTCCCAGGATGCTCGCCAGGTACGAGTTGATGACCCCTCCGTGGCAGGCGATCGCCACCCGGTCGCCGGCGTGGTCGGCGATGACCTGTTCGATCGAGGTGGTGACCCGGGCGTGGAAGTCGGCCTCGGGCTCGTCGGAGTCCCACAGTCCGTCGAGCATCGCCTGCCAGCGCGGATCGTTCGAGGCGCGCAGCTCCTCCACCGGGACGTACTCCGGACTGTTCTGGTCCCACTCCGCGACCCCGGGGCAAGGGCGGACCTCGAGGCCGTGTCGGTCCGCCACGGGCGCGGCGGTCTGGATCGCCCGACGCAACGGGCTGGCGTAGATCGCGTCGATCCGCTCGCTCGCGAGGTACTGGGCGAGCAACGCCGCCTGGGCGATCCCGTCGTCGGCGAGCGGTGGGTCGGCACGGCCCTCGGTGAGCTCGACGCGCAGCGGCAGCGCATGGCGGATCAGCAGCAGTTCCATCGGGTGGTGGTCGTCCTCGGCGTCGGGGGAGAGGTCAGTTCGCGAATGTCATTTTAGTTTCTCGGTCGTGCGTCGGCCCAGGTGGAGGGCCGTGCCGCCCCGACTCCGCTTCTGGGAGGTGGCACGGCGTCACCTAACATTCCGCGCATGTCTTGGGACTTCTCCACCGATCCTGAATTCCAGAAGAAGCTCGACTGGGTCGACGAGTTCTGCCGTGAGGAGGTCGAGCCGCTGCACTACGTCTTCCCGTACGCCGTCCGCTCGAAGGCGCCCAAGGGGCGGGCCCTCGTCCAGGCCCTGCAAGCCCAGGTCAAGGCGCAGGGGCTGTGGGCCAGCTTCCGCGACGAGGAGCTCGGTGGGCCGGGCTTCGGGCAGCTGAAGCTGGGTCTGCTGAACGAGGTGATCGGCCGCTATCCGTCGGCCCCCCAGATGTTCGGTGCCGCCGCCCCCGACACGGGGAACATGGAGATGCTCGCGGCCTACGGCACCGACGAGCAGAAGCAGCGCTGGCTCGAGCCGCTGCTCGCGCAGGAGATGTTCTCCGCGTACTCGATGACCGAGCCGCAGGGTGGGTCCGACCCGAACCTGTTCCGGACGCACGCGGTCAAGGACGGCGACGAGTGGGTGATCAACGGCGAGAAGTGGTTCACCAGCGCCGGCCGCGTGGCGGACATCCTCTTCGTCATGTGCACCAACGGCATGTTCGTGGTGCCGCGCGAGACGCCTGGCGTCGAGATCATGCCCGAGCCGCGCAACCACAACCACATCATCTACAACGACGTGCGCGTGCCGCTCGACCACCTGCTGGGCCCCGAAGACGGGGCCAAGGTCCTCGCTCAGCGCCGCCTCGGCGGTGGACGGATCCACCATGCGATGCGCACGATCTCGCAGTGCAAGCTGGCCTTCGACATGATGTGCGAGCGGGCGCTGTCGCGCGAATCGCACGGCAAGATCATCGCTGAGCACCAGATGGTGCAGGAGGCGATCGCCGAGTCGTACGCCAAGATCAAGATGCTCCGACTGTTCGTCCTCGAGGCGGCCTGGAAGATCGATCAGACCAGCTCGCAAGAGGCACGCACCGAGATCGCTGCGGTGAAGTTCACGATGGCCCGGGTGCTGCGCGAGGTGTCCCACGACGCGCTGCACATCCTCGGCTCGCTCGGCACCACCAACCTCACCCCGCTCCAGGACATGTACGCCGCGGCGCCCACCATGGGCCTCGCCGACGGGGCCGACGAGGTGCACAAGGCAACCGTCGCCCGACGCGTGCTCAAGGAGTACCGTCCGCACGAGGGGTACTGGCCCACCGAGTACTACCCGGCCAAGCGCGAGGCGGCGCGCAAGAAGATGGAGCCGAAGCTCCAGGCCGATCCGGAACTCCGCGAGCTCGCCGACAAGTACGCCAAGTACCTGGCGGCGCGTCGCTGACGCCGGGCTCCGACCCGTCGCGCGGCGCGGTACGTTCGGAGCGCTATGGCCCGTCTCCGCCGCCGCCGGGCACGATCGATCCGTGACGTGCTGGAAGGCCTCGGCATGTCCGAGGAGGAGATCGAGCTCGCCGAGCGCGAGGGGATCGGCGAACTGCTGGCGATCGACGGTCTCGTGCTGCCCGAGCAGGGGCGGTACACGCTGGAGGAGCTGGCAGCCAAGGTCGACACCGAGCCCGACGTGGTCCGTACGATCTGGCGGGCGCTTGGATTCGCCGACCCCGGCGACGACGAGCCGGCGTTCTCCAAGCGCGATGTGTCGATCCTCGAGGACTTCGGCGACGTCGTCGAGCGGGGGTTGATCGATCCCGACATCGCGCTGCAGATGGCTCGCGTGATCGGCGTCTCGACCGCGCAGATCGCGACCGCGGTGGTCGACGCCACCGAGGCCAGGGCCGAGGACCGACGGGCCTTGTCAGAGGCCGAGGCCGACGCCGAGCTGTGGAACCAGTCCTTGGCGCTCCGCGCCAACGAGCTGTTCCCGTTGCTGTCCGACGTCGTCGAGTACGCGTTGCGACGACACATGCGCGCCGCGACGCGGCGCCGGCTGCACGTGGTGCGCTCGACAGACGACGCCGAGGTGGTCGGGTTCGCCGATCTGGTCAACTTCACCGAGCTCAGCGGCCGACTCGACGAGCGCGAGCTCGCCGGTGTGGTCGGCCGTTTCGACGAGCTGGCGAACAGCGCGGTCGTCGATCGTGGCGGGAGGATCGTCAAGATGATCGGTGACGCGGCGATGTTCACCGTCCTCGATCCGCGCGATGCCGCGTCGATCGCCCTGGAGCTCGCCGAGCTCGTCGCCGCCGACGACCTCCTGAACGCGATCCGCGTCGGGCTGTCGTACGGCCCGGTGCTCTCCCGCGACGGCGATCTCTACGGGCCGGTGGTGAACACCGCGAGCCGTCTGGTGTCGATCGGGCGATCCGGCGCGATCAACGTCGGCCCAGCGATGCGCGAGGCCCTCGTCGGCGACCGCCGCTTCGCGCTGCGCAGCCTCGGGGTGCGGCGCCTGCACCACATCGGCGACGTGCGCGTCTACCGGCTTCGGGCTGGTCCCGAGTGGGTGCCTGCCGGCAGCGCGGCGCTCAGCCGTGCGGGCGGATGAGCGCCTTGTCGCCCGTTGCCATCCGGCCGTAGCGGCGCACCATCTCCGGCTGCAGCGCCTCCTCCAGCGTGAGGGTCATCCCGTAGTCGCTGGCGAACGTGGTGGCGATCTCGTCGGCGACCCGGGCGCGGAGTTCGTGCGCCCGCT
>CAYGLH010000071.1:0-6874 GCA_964350535.1 uncultured Ilumatobacteraceae bacterium | reverse complement strand
AGGATCGTCGGGCCGCGGTCCAGCCCGCCGTACACGTAGACCTGCTTGAGCGTGTCGGAGCCGTAGCGGCTGTACTCGGCCGCCGACTCGCCGGCAACGCGCTCCATGCACGACAGCAACGTGCTGGACAGCTCGCCACCGCCGATCGCGTCGAAGGCGATGGTCGCACCGGTCTCCCGCAGCGCGTCGCAGAGGTCGTCGACGAAGGTCGCGGAACTGGAGTCGCAGACATGCTCGGCGCCCAGGCCGCGCACCAGCTCGGCGTGCTCGGGGCGGCGCACGATGTTGACGAGCGGTACCTCGTCGGCGATGCACAGCCGGTTCAGCATCTGACCGAGGTTGGAGGCGCCGACGGTGTGCACGAGCGCGGTGTGGCCCTCGAGGCGCATCGTGTCGACCATCCCGAGCGCGGTGAGCGGGTTGACGAACGGCGCCGCGGCTTGCTCGGGCGACGTGCCGTCCGGCATCGCCAGGACCTGGGAGACGTGGAGCGGGCGATGTTCGGCGTAGGCGTTGCCGGAGAGGAACCCCACGACCTTGCCGAGCAGTGCCTGCGCCTCGGGCGACGATCCGGCGGCGACGACCGTACCGCCTCCCTCGTTGCCGATCGGGATCGCCTTGCCGACGCGAGCGGCGAGGGCGGCATCGACCGCCGGGAGCGGAGCGGCGACGGCCGGGTTGCCGTCCACCTCGGACTCGACGGCGCGGTCGAGGTCGGCGCCGGCGAACAGCCCACCGAGGTCAGACGGGTTGATCGGTGCCGCCTCGATGCGCACGAGGACCTGGTCGGCACCGAGGGGCGGCAGCTCGGAGGTGCGCAGCGACAGGGTGATCGTGCCGTCGGCGTCGAGGGTCGAGCGGAGCTCGGTGGTGGTGGACGGGAGCGCGATGTCGGCCATGGCCCATGATCCCCGATCGGCTCGTCGGCGGACGAGCGCGAGGGCGCACGGTTCAGGCGGTGCCGCAGACGTCGATCGCCGCCGCCACGAGCGTGCGCGCCGTCGCTTCGATCTGCTCGATCGGCACGAGCTCGTCGGGACCGTGGGCGACGACGGCGTCGCCAGGGCCGTACAGGACCGTGGGGATGCCCCCGATGCCGCTGAGCAGCCGGAGGTCGCTGCCGTACGGCGCCCCGTACGTGTCCGGGGCGGCGCCGCCCGTCGAGAGTCGGTGGGCAGCGGCCAGCCGCTCACCCAGATCGCTCTCGGCGGCGAGGCGGCCGGAGGCGAACTGCCCGCCCCACCACTCGACTTCGACGGGATGGTCGCGCAGCCACGCGTCGGCGGCGCACGCGTCGGCGACGGCGGTCTCGAAGGCGCGACGGGCATCGTCGACCGGCTCGTCGACGGCGACGCCCAGACGGCCCTCCGCGACGAGCGCGTCGGGCACCGACGACGCCCAGTCGCCCGCATGGATCGTGCCGACCGACAGCGGGTGGGCGAGCGGCCACCGGTCGAACAGCGGGTCGACGGTCTCGTGCCGACGGCGTTCCAGGTCGTCGAGGGCGTGGAGGATCGGGACGAACTTCTCGATCGCGCTGACGCCTTCGGCGCGGCGAGCTGCGTGGGTCGCTGCGCCCGGGACGCGCAGCCGGAACGTGAGTGCGCCGGAGCACGCGGCGACGATGTCGAGATCGGTCGGCTCGGGCACGATGCAGGCGTCGGCCCGCCAGCCGCGATCGAGCGTGGCGTAGGTGCCGAGGCCACCGTCCTCTTCGCCGACGACCGAGGCCAGCAGCAGGTCACCGCGCAAGCGGACACCGGCCTGACGAATGGCCTGGACCGCCCAGTGGGCGGCGATCACGCCGGCCTTCATGTCGCACGCGCCGCGCCCGCAGATGGCGTCGCCTCGCACCTCGCCGTCGAACGGGGCGCTCGTCCACGCCCGGTCGTCGCCGGTGGGGACCACGTCGACGTGACCGTTCAGCATCAACGTCGCGCCGTCGCCCGCTCCGGGCAGACGGCCGACCACGCCCCACGCCTCGTCGCGCTCCACCTCCATGCCGGGGAAGTCGTCGCGGGCGGTGAGGTCCGCCAAGTCGAGTCGCCACGTGTCGACCTCCATGCCGCCACGGGCGAGCAGGTCGGCGACGTGACGCTGTACGTCACACTCCGCGTCGGAGCCGCCGATGCTGGGGATGCGGATCAGCTCGCCGACCCGTTCGAGCATCGGGTCGCGGAGGGCGGCGACACCGTCGAGGGCCGCCGCGGTCGAGGATGACACTCCCACGACCACGACCGTACCGCTCGTCGAGGCCGTCGATACGGTGTGCCCGACGCCGTCGTGGAGGAGAGGAACGCGCACAACGTGGGGGAGACGACCTCGGCGACGCCGACGACCACGTTCGCCAGCCTCGCCGTCGAGAGCTATCGGCGGCTGTTCTGGGCCGGGGCGATCTCGTTCCTGGCCGTGCAGGCGCAGTTCGTCGCCCGCGGGTGGCTCGCCAACGAGCTGACGGGCAGCAACGCCGGACTCGGCGGCGTGTACATGGCGTTCGGTGTGCCGATGCTCATCGCCACGCCGTTCGGTGGGGTGCTCGCCGACCGGCTCTCCAAGCGCAACATCCTGATCGTCACCCAGCTGGCCCTGTCGGTCAGCGCAGGCTGGCTGGGCATCGCCGTCGTCACCGACGTGGTCACGTACTGGATGCTGCTCGTGGTCTCGGTGATCCAGGCGGTGTCGTTCGCCTTCCTCGGCCCGGCCCGGATCGCCATGACGGGCGAGCTGGTCGGCCGCCGCCTGCTGACGAACGCCATCGTCCTCTCGCAGATGAGCATGAACTCGACGCGCATCATCGGACCGTCGCTCGCCGGCGTCGGGATCGGCATCGCCTGGTTCGGCACCGGCGGCGTCTACCTGGCGTCGGCGCTGTTCTCACTGTTCTCCGTCGTCCTCGTCTGGTCGTTGCCCTCGACCCGCGCCACGCCGGACGAGCAGCGCACACCCGGGGCCGAGTTCGTCGAGGGGGTGCGCTACGTGCGCAGCAACCCCGAGATCGCCATCCTCGTCGCGACGTCGTTCGTGGTCGTGATGATCGGCTTCCCGTACCTCGCGTTCCTCCCGCGCGTCGCGGAGCAGTTGCTGGATGTCGGTGCCGCGGGCTACGGGGCGCTGTCGGCGGCCTCCGCCGTGGGCGCCGTGGCGATGTCGTTCTGGGTCGCCGGGCGCGGCAGCACGCGGTCGCCGTGGCACATCGAGGCGGCGTCCGGGCTGCTGTTCGGCGCGTCGATCGTGGCGCTCGCCGTGTCGCCGACGTTCGCTGTGGGTCTGGTGACGATCGTCGCCGTCGGGGCCGGCGCTTCCGGGTTCCAATCGATGAACAACTCGCTGGCGCTCGAACTCTCGGCGTTCGAGTACCACGGACGGATCCAGAGCCTGATGATGTTGTCGTTCAGCGGGTTCGGGATGGCCGCCCTCCCGCTCGGCGTGCTCGCCGACGCCGTGGGACTGCGCCAGACGCTCACCGGTATGGGAATCGTCGTGCTCGTGGCGATGTGCGGCTCGATGTTCGCCCTCCGGCGATATCGCGCCGTCGACGACGCGGGCGATCAGGGAGCGATGGCGTCGCCCGGGAGCGGCTCGTCGCCGTAGAGCATCGACTGGAACCGACGCATGCCCGCCAACCAGCGCTCACGGTCGGCGCCCTTGCGCTCGGCGTAGGTGGCCACCTCGGGGTGGGGGAGCACGAGGAAGCGCTCGTCGCGAATCGCCTCGAGACACAGATCGGCGACGTCGGCGGGTTCGAGCACGCCGTCGGCGCTCGCCACGCCGCCCTCGATGTCGAGCGCCGGCTCGTCGTCGACGTGATCCGGACTGTTGGCGATGATGTTCGTGCGGACGGCCTGGGGACACAGCACCGACACGCGGATCCCCTGATGGTGGTGCGTGATCGCGAGCCACTCGGCCAGCGACACCGCGGCCGCCTTGGTGACCGAGTACGACATCGAGCCGATCTGGCTGAGCAGGCCGGCCGCCGAGGCGGTGTTCAGCAGCACGCCGCCGCCGTTGGCGATCATCGACGGGAGCACGGCGCGGGCGGCGTAGATGTGGGCCATCACGTGCACCTCCCACATCTTCTGGATCGCCTCGTTCGAGTCCTCCACGCCGGCGCGAGTGACGAACCCGGCGTTGGAGACGAACACGTCGATCGGTCCGTGGGCGTCCTGGGTGCGCTCGACGAGCTCGATGATCGCCTGCTCGTCGCTGACGTCGATCTGCACGCCCGTGCCCCCGATGTCGTCGGCCACGCGTGCGGCCTGGTCGCCGTCGAGGTCGGCGACGACGACGTGGCGGGCACCGGCGGCCGCGGCCGCCCTGGCGAGCGCCTCGCCGATGCCCGAGCCTGCTCCCGTGATGACGACGACCCGATCGTTGAGTTCCATGGATCCGGACCCTACGCAGACTTCGGCTCCCGATACGAGCCCCGCGCCCGGATGGTCCTACGGTTGGCGCTCGCAGTTGGAGCCACAGGAGGACATCGATGAACGACTCGCGACCGCTCGACGGACAAGTAGCGATGGTGACCGGGGCGACGTCGGGTCTCGGCCGGCGTTTCGCCGGAACCCTCGCCCGGGCGGGCGCGTCGGTGGTCATCACGGGACGTCGGGTCGAGCGGCTCGACGAGGTCGCAGCCGAGATCGAGGCCGACGGCGGCACCGCACTCCCGCTCAAGCTCGACATGACCGATGCCGCCGAGATCGTGTCGGTGGTCGAGACTGCGGCGGAGCAACTGCCGCCGATCCAGGTGCTGGTGAACAACGCCGGCATCCCTGACGCGCAGTGGGCGCACAGGATGGAGCTCGAGCTCGTCGACGCCGTGATCGACACGAACCTGCGCGGTCCCTGGGTGCTCTCCACCGAGGTCGCCAAGCGACTGATCGCCGCCGAGCTCCCCGGACGGATCATCAACATCTCGTCCATCGCGGGGTTCCACTACGGCGGGTCAGCGGCCGCGCTGTACTCGGTCACCAAGGCCGGGATCGCCCGGATGACCGAAGTGCTCGCGGTCGAGTGGTCGCGCTACCACATCAACGTCAACTGCATCGCTCCCGGCGCGTTCGAGTCGGAGATGATGGACGGGATGATGCAGCGGATGGGCGACTTCAGCAACACGTTCCCGCGCAAGCGGATCGGTCGGCCGGACCAGCTCGACGAGACGCTGCTCTACCTCGCATCCCCGACGAACGAGGTGATCACCGGCACGATCATCAAGGCCGACGACGGCCAGGGTCCTCGCTGACCCGACGGACGTCGGCCCCGCTCGACCTCCGGCCGAGCGGCTGCCTCAGACGATGCCCTTCTTCTGCGTGTAGCGCATGAAGAAGTAGCCGGGGAGCGTCGGGAGCCAGAACGTGAGGGTGCGGAACAGCAGCACGATCGCGGCGGCCGTCGCGTTGTCGACACCGAACGACACGAGTGCCGCGGTCAGGGCGGCTTCGATGCCGCCGACACCACCGGGGGTGGGCACGGCCGAACCGATCGTGTTGGCGATCATGTACAGCGCTCCCGCCTTGGGGAAGCTCATGTCCACGTCGAAGGCGAGCACCGACAGCCAGAAGGCGAAGATGTTGGCGAGCTTGCCGAGCGTGGCGCCGCCGAACAGCCGGATCATGTGCTGGGGGCTGGTGACGAGGTCGGAGAACGAATGGATGATCTTGTCGAACGCCTCGCGGAACCACGGCACGATCCGGGTCCGTCCCCAGGTGCTGAGGACCACGAGCGTCGCCGCGAGGCCGAGGACGAGGATGACGATGAAGATCGTGCCGAAGCTGGGAAGGCTGAAGTCGCTGAAACGGTCGGCGGCGCCGCCCCACAGCAGGAACACGACGATCATCACCCCCTGTGCGAGGCCGCTCGCCATCGAGGTCAACCCGATCGATGCCGCGGACACGGTGGCGTCGAGGCCGTTCAGCTGGAGATAGCGGACGCGCATCGCCATGCCGCCCGCGTTGGCGGGGGTGAAGCGGTTGAGGAACGACTGGCCGAACATCACCGCCGAGGTCGTCGAGAACGACAGCTCGACCGGTGCCGCGCCCATCAGGCTCCACGCTCCCGAGAGGTAGGTGGAGATCATGAGGAGGATGATCGGGAGCACGTACGCCGGGTTGGCGCTGGAGAAGGCATCCCAGATGTCGTTCCAGTTGGACGCCAGGTTGAAGACGTACGTCATCAACACGAGCGAGCCGACCAGCGAGACGAGCCCGCCGATCGTGATGCGCTCGACCTTGGCGACCTCGACGTGGTCGGACCCCACGGCGTCGGCGAGGCGGTTGCGCACGTCGTCGACGAGCCCCTTCTGCTTCTTCGCCTCGGCGCGCGTCGGAGAGGTCAGCACGGCCGGCTGGATCAGCGGGAGGGCGCGCTCGACCGCGGCGTCGGGCAGCGCGTCGACCGCCAGTCGGACCGCCCGTTCCGCGCCGACCCGGCAGGCAGTCGACACGAGGAGCTCGGCAACGTCGGAGCCGAGCGACTCGTCGGTGACCTCGAGATCGGCCGATCGCAGGTCGACGAGCAGGCACCCGTCGGCGGTGTGCAGCACGTTCGACAGACGCAGGTCGCGATGGGCGAGGCGTCGGTCCTGGAGGAGTGCGACCTGCCGCCACAGCTCGGCGAGCGTGTCGTCGTCGAGGTCGTCGCCGAGGTGGCTGAGCGGATCACCCTGCGGTTGTGTGGTCGCCAGAACGACCGCCTCGTCCGGCGTGTCGACGATCACGAGTGGGGCGGGGACCCGGGCACCCGCCGCGGCGAACAGCCCCATCGCCAGCGCCTCGTGCTCCGCCGTGCGGCGCGGCGACACGAGCGGCGCGTCGCTCCCCAGCCCCTTCACGGTGACCCGCCGCCACAGCCGCAGCAGGAGGTCGGCGTCGCGCTGGTC
>CAYGLH010000070.1:2058-12003 GCA_964350535.1 uncultured Ilumatobacteraceae bacterium | reverse complement strand
GGGCGATCGGCGACTTCCTGCAGACCGTCAGGGGACGCTGACGACGTCAGTCGATCTCGACCGTGGCCGAGAACACGGTCTGGTCGAACTCGCCGAAGCGGGCGGTGACCTCCACGGTCCAGTCTCCGGGCGCGGGGAAGTCGACGCCGTCGGTGCTCAGCTGGTTCGGGCCGACGGCGGTCACCGGGAGCGGGAGCGGGCCGAGGCCCTGGGCGGGGAGCGAGGCGGTGACGGTGATCTCGTCGGCGGCGGCGAGGTCGGACTCCTCGCCGTAGATCATCACGTTCAGCGTGGTGCCGCCCGTGCGCGCCGGCAGGACGTCGATGCGCGCCCGGAGGTCGTCCTGCACCGCCGTCACGCTCACCGGCGCCGCCAGCGTCACCACCGACGCCGGTGGCGTCGAGTTCGACAGTCCCGCGGTCGCGGCGAGCACCACCACCATCCCGACCGACTCGAGCGCGGCGCCCCGGCGAACCGTGATCTCGGTCCCCGCAGGGCTGCCCGACCGTCGCAGGCTCCAGGTGTTGAGCCCTGCGGCGACGAGCACGAGGGCGACGACCGCGAGCTTGATCAGCAGCCACCGACCGAACGTCGTGTCGACGAGGTCGTCGATGCCTCCGAGTTGCCGCCAGGAGTTGACGAGGCCGGTGATCACCAGGACGGCGACGCACACGGTCGCCACCGGCGAGAAGTGCCGCAGGACGCGGGGCAGGTCGGCCGTGGCGACGACCGCGACGAGCAGCATCAGACCGCCGACCCAGATCGCCATCGCGAGCACGTGCACGATCGTGGAGGCGACGCCGAGCGCGGCGCGGTCGCCGGCGATGGCGTGGCCGCCGAGCACGGCCGCAGGCACGATCACGACGGCGGCGAACGCCCCGAGCGCCCGCCATGCGCTGATCGATCGGAGCCTGACGGCGATCGCCAGGCCGACGAGGGCGACGACGAACCCGACCGCGCGGACGAACCACCACCTCCCGGACGTGAGACCGAGCACCTGGTTCCAGGCGTCGGGATCCAGCGGTCCGTTGGCGATGAGCGCGCTCTGCGCGCCGAGCATCAGGACGGTGCCGGCGAGGCCGGTGGCGGCGGCGAGGCGCAGCAGTCGCGCCGTGCGCCGCTCCGCCAGCGCGGTCGGCGCCAGCGTGAGCAGCACCGCGATGCCACCGACGAGCCCGGCGATCCCGAGGAACGTCATCCAGCTCCCGACACCGACGAACCGGTCCGGCCACGTCGTGCCACTGCCGCTCGCGCTCGGGAGGAGCGCCGGATCGACCGCCGTACGGGCGCCGACCGCGAACGTGTACGCACCGCTGATCACGTGCGAGTCGAGCGACACCGCCCGCCACGAGACGACGATGCTCCCCTCGAGCTCGGCCGTGACGTGGAGCACGATCGTGTCGTCGCCGTCGGACTGGTCGACGGGTCCGGCGTCGAGCGGGTCGCCGGCGGCGTCGAACAACTGCAGCGAGTCGTCGAGCAACTCGACGGGTTCGCTGAAGCGGAGGACGACCGTGTCGGGCGTTTCCTCCAGCACCTCGTCCTCGGCGGGCGAGGAGCCGACGAGCACGGCGTGGGCGTCAGCGGTCCCCGTCGGGATGGTCGCCAGGAGGATGATCGCAAGGGTCAGCGCTGCGAGCAGGCCCCGACGGCGCCCGGTGAACTGCTGGGCGAGGCTCACGCTGCGCGATCCCGACGCGCCACGATCACGCCGGGTTCCGCCGCACCAGCCAGACACCCCCACCGATCGCCGCGGCGACGGCGATGACGCCACCGATGATCAGACCGGTGTTGCTGCCGCCCTCGTCGTCGTTCTCATCGCCGTTCTCGGTGGACGGTGTCGTCGTCGGGGGTTCGGTGGTGGCATCTGGCTCGGAGGTGGCGGTCGTCGGTGCGGCCGTCGTGTCAGGTGCCGCGGTCGTCTCCGGTGCCGCAGTCGTGTCGGGCACCGCCGTGGTCTCGGGCGCCGCGGTGGTCTCGGGGGCCGTCGTCGTCGGCGCCGCCGTCGTGGTGGCGACCGGCCCGGTCAGTTGCATCGCCGGCGCCGGTTCGTCGAGCTCCTCGCCGGAGCCGTCGTCGGGGATGTCGATCCAGCGGATCTCGCCGACCTCGCAGCGCTGGACGAACGGGAAGTAGATCGTGGTGTCGGGCGTCGGCGGGAGGGTCATCTCGACGGCGAACGTGCCCTCGACGTCGGCGGGGAGCGGCCCGCCCGCGAACGTGATGACGGTGGCACCCGACGCGTCCTCGGTGACCTCGCCGGTCCATCCGTCGGGGGGCAGGGGCGTCGGATCGGTGGTGCCCTCGGGCAGGCGCATGTCGAGTTGCACCGTCGGCGAGTCGCCGCAGCCGTGCTCGACGGTGAAGCCGACGGGCAGCGTGCTGCCCGCCTGCGCCTCCGACGGGTCGGGCGAGATGTGCGCCGAGGCCGCACCGGCGACGGTGAGGAGCGCGACCACGCCCCCGGCGAGGACGGCGAGCGGGGTGGCGAGGGGCAGGTGAAGGCGGCGCATGCGGAGCACTCCGAGGGTTCGGGCCGAGCGGGACGTCGGCGAAGGTGTCACCCGGCAGGTCGCCCGAGACGCTATCGGGGTTCCCATCCGCCGCCGGATCGCCGTTGGGCGGTGCCGGGCCGCACGTCGGCGCGGTCGGTATCGTCGAACCGATGAGCGAGGTCGACGCGCCGCTCGAATCCGGCGTCTCCGACGAGACGGTCGAGCGCCTGCTGCGCATCGTGCTCGCGGTGGTCGGCATCGCGGCGCTCGCCGCCGCCTTCGTCGGCGCCGCGCTGTGGGCGACCGCTGCCGACGATGTCGAGGAGGTGATGGGGCCGGTCGACATCGGGTACCTGCAGGACATGATCGACCACCACGCCCAGGCGATCGTCATCTCGGATGCGTATCTCGCCGACCAACCCGACGGGCCGGCGGCGCCCTACGCCCGGGAGGTCATCAAGTACCAGGAGCGCGACATCGAGCGAATGGACGCGATGCTCGACCAGGCGGGGTTCGATCGCGGCGTGCCCGACCGGATCGCGATGGTGTGGATGGGCGAGCCGTGGCCGGTCGGCGAGATGCCGGGGATGCAACCGACCGCCCGCATCGATGAGCTGTCGGCCGCCACGGGCCAGGCGGCCGACCAGCTGTTCTTCGACATCATGACGGATCACCATCTCGGTGGGGTGCACATGGCGGAGTACGCCGCCGACTTCGCCGACACCGACGTGGTGGGCAGGTTGGCCGCGGACACCGCCTACAACCAGGCGATCGAGGTCGTCGAGTACGACGGCGCGCGACAGCGTCTCGGTCTCCAGCCGCGCTGACGCGAGCGGGTTCAGGTCGGCGGGGTCCAGATCGCGCCGTCGGCGCGGGTGGCCGCAGTGCCGACACCGCCCCACACCACCAGCTCGTCGCCGGTCCAGACCGTGTTGGGTGCCTGCACGCCGGCGAGCGGATGGTCGTGGTCGCGGAGCCAGTTGCCACTCGGGACATGGACGGTGAGGGGTGGCCCCTCCGGCGTGAAGATCACGACCCACTCGCCGGCCGCGGCGAGCGTCGCGGTCGAGACGTCGGCGATCGGCAGCGCGGCGGTCGCCCGCCGCCACCCCTCGCCGTCGTGCACGGCGAGCGAGGCGATCGTCCTCGTGCTCGAGGCGACCGTCTGGAGCAGCACGAGGCCGGCGTCGGTGCCGACGGCGACCGCTTCGAGACCCCGGCCGCCGGGCACCTCGGGCGGGTCGATGGTCCGCCACGTCTCGGTGTCGGGGTCGAAGGCCACACCGCCGACCGAGTCACGCCACGCGATGATCTCGGTGCCGTCCCAGTGCACCGTGGTCTCGAACCGGGAGAGGCCGTCGACGACCGCTGTCGATGCGTTGGTGCCGACGAAGGTGGGACCGTCGACCCATGCGTCGGTGCTCGCGTCGTAGCGGGCGATCGCCAGATCGGGCTGTCCCTCCAGTCCGGTCGTCACGGGTCCGAGCCCGTACAGCGCGTCGTCGGTGGCGACGGTCGCTGCGAGGAACATGCCCTCCACCGGCGGCAGATCGGCCCACTCCTCGTCGGCGGCGTCGTAGCGCGACCCACCCCCCTTCGCCAGCACGTACAGGGTGTCGCCGAGCGACGAGGCGGTGAGACCCGGGTGGCCCCAGCCCGGCGTGTTGATCTCGGCCCACGTCCCGGTCGCCGGGTCGTACGCCGCGCCGTCGGTGTAGGCGAACCCGCGATCGAGGCTCGATCCGGCCCAGAACACGGCGCGGCCGTCGATCCAGGCGGACGCCGCGAACGCCCGCGGTTCGATCGGCGCGTCGACCAGCGACGACCAGGATCCGTAGCGGCCGGGGTCGACCGCGGTGGCCGCGTCGGCATCTGCACTGGACGTCGGGGCGGCCACATCGCCGTCGTCGGTGAGCACGACGGTGGCGGCACCGAGGCCGACGACGGCGATGATCGCCGCAGCGCTCAACGCCGGCCAGCGGCGCCGGGGGATCGGCTCGTCGTCGTCGAAGTCGAACTCGATCGGTCGTGGCGGTTCCGGCGGCGCAGGACGGTGCCGATCGTCGCGTCCGCCGTCGGTCGCCGGGTCGTCGGTCGTCGGGTCGGCCAAGAGATGGTCGGCCAGCGCAGGGAGATCCGCGCGCAGCCGGGTCTCGATGTCGGTCATGTCGGCTCCGTTCTGCTCGGTCCGGTCATGTCAGCTCCTCGCGGAGGACGGCGAGGGCGCGCCGGGCCAGCGACCGGACCGTCGACGGGCGGGCCTCGATCAGCTCGGCGATCTCACCGTCGGGGAGGTCGAGGAAGTACCGCAGCACGATCACCATCCGCTGCCGGTCGGTGAGCCGGTCGAGCGCGTCGCGCAGCTCGATCAGGTGCGTCGGGGATTCGGCGAGCGACGGCGGTGGCTCCAGGTCGGCGTGGCGTCGCTCGAGGTCGCGGCGCCGCAA
The DNA here is from genome assembly GCA_964350535.1 of uncultured Ilumatobacteraceae bacterium. Lineage (GTDB taxonomy): Bacteria > Actinomycetota > Acidimicrobiia > Acidimicrobiales > Ilumatobacteraceae > CAYGLH01. The sequence goes on along the minus strand of CAYGLH010000070.1, from coordinate 7,061 downwards.
CGACTGGGCGCAGCCGTTGACCACGGTGGCCCGCAGGTAGGCGCCCGGCCGGTCGAGCGACGCCCATCGTTCGCGCACTGCGACGAACGCGTCCTGCACGATCTCCTCGGCGACCGCCGGCGAGCTCACCATGAGCGTGGCCAGCCGCGTCATCGGCCGGTGCTCGCGTGCGAACAGCGCGGCGACGTCGTCGTCGGTCCTCCGCTCCTCGGAGATCATGTCGATCGGTGCACGCTCGTCCATCTACCTCCCACGATGCACGACAGGCCCCAATTGTTGCATCGCCCACCCCGGAACGGAGTGGGCGATGACGGAGGCCGAACCTCAGGCGAGCATGCTGCGCAGCATCCAGGCGGTCTTCTCGTGCACCTGGAGGCGTTGCGTGAGCAGGTCGGCGGTTGGCTCGTCGCCGGCCGCCTCCACCGTCGGGAAGATCGACCGGGCGGTGCGGGCCGTGGTCTCGTGGGCCTCGACGAGGTTGCGGATCATCTCCGTCGCCTCGGGCTTGTCGGTGTCCTCGTCGATCGAGGTGAGCGCCGCGAACTCGGCGTAGGTGCCAGGTGCCGGCTCGCCCAGCGCCCGGATCCGCTCGGCGATCTCGTCGACCGCCATCGCCAGTTCCGTGTACTCCTCCTCGAACATCAGGTGGAGGGTGTTGAACATCGGGCCGACCACGTTCCAGTGGTAGTTGTGGGTCTTCAGGTAGAGGGTGTAGCTGTCGGCGAGAACCTTCGAGAGCCCCTCAGCGATGGCCTTGCGGTCCTCCTCGCTGATGCCGATGTTGATGGTGGGGGCGTCGGTCATGTCGTCGGTTCCTTTCGTCCGGGGGTGGTCGGTTGGTAACGATCAATCCAACCGTCGCAGCGGGCGGATTGTTCCCGTGAGCAGGGAATTTCCGTCCGGTTCAGCCGCCGATCGCATCGGGTTCGTCGTCGGCCGCGTTGGGCACCTCGGTCCACGCCTCGGCGACGTTGCCGCCGACCGGGAAGCCACCGGCTGCGGAGAGCAGCCGGGCGAGGTGGAGCAGGTTGTAGGTCATGATCGTGGTGTTGCGGTTGGTGAAGTCGTTGTCGTAGCCGGCGGGGGCCGACGCACCCTCGACGACGTCGCCGTAGCTCGGGCCGGGCCCGGCCTCGCCGATCCAGCCGCAGTCCGCCTGCGGCGGGATCGAGTAGCCGATGTGCGACAGCGCGTACAGGAGTTGCTTCGAGCACGCCTTCACCCCGTCCTCGTTGCCCGTCACGATGCATCCGCCGACCTTGCCGTAGTACAGGTACTGGCCGTGCTCGTTGCGTTCACCGCTGTAGGCGTACAACCGCTCGATCACCAGCGTCGCCACGCTCGACGGTTCGCCGAGCCAGATCGGCGTCCCGAGCACGAGGATGTCGGCATCCATGATGCGCGTCTGCAGTGCCGGCCAGTCGTCGCGGTCGCGTCCGTGTTCGGTGGCGTCGGTGACCATCCCGACGGCGATGTCGTGCTCGAGCGCGTGGATGACGTCGACGTCGACGCCGAGCCGGCGCATGATGCCGGCCGATCGGTGGATCAACCGCATGGTGTGGGAGTCGGTGGGCTGTGCCTTCAACGAGCAGTTGACGAAGACCGCGCGCAGTCCACCGAAGTCGGGGAGGGGAGGAGCCATGCAGCAAGTCTCCCACGGGCGCGCACCGACTTCACGGGGGTCCGACCGATCGGCGAAGATCGCAGTCATGAGCGCGCAGCTGGCACAGCGATTCTTCGACGCCATCGAACGCGGTGACATCGAGACGGTCGCGGAGATCTACGCCCCGGATGCCGTCATCTGGCACAACTACGACGACCTGGAAAGCACCCGCGCGGCCAACCTCGAGGTGCTCGAGGGGTTCATCGGCCGCACCCGCAGTCGGCGGTACGAGCAGCGACGGGTCACCGAGTTCGACGGTGGCTTCGTCCAGCAGCACGCCCTGCGACTGGTGGGCACGGGCGGGGAGGAGCGGGTGCTGCACGCGGCGATCATCTGCGCAGTGACCGACGGTCGGATCACCCGGCTCGACGAGTACTTCGACCCGGCGCAGATCCGATGAGGATCGCCAATGTCTCCGGTCGCTGTGCCCTGGTGCTCGGCGACGAGATCGCCGACATCGAAACGGCCACGGGTGGCGCGTTCGGACCCGACCCGATGGCGCCGTACGCCGACTGGGACGGCTTCGTCGCGGCAGCGGCCACCATCGATCGCGGAACCGGCCCACTGCGCCACAGCGAGTTGGGCTGCGCCGTCCCCACGCCGCGCCAGGTGTTCGCGATCGGGCTCAACTACCGGGCGCACGCCGCCGAGACCGGGCGTGATCTCCCGGAGCTGCCGGCGACGTTCACCAAGTTCCCGGCGTCGCTGAACGGCCCCTTCGGCGACATCGCCCTGGTCGGCGACACGAACGACTGGGAGGTCGAGCTCGTCGCCGTGATCGGAAGAACGGCCGACGGCGTGGCCGAGGCCGACGGCTGGTCGCACATCGCCGGACTGGCGGTCGGGCAGGACATCAGCGACCGGCATCTGCAGTTCGCCGCCGGAGCGCAGTTCTCGCTGGGCAAGTCGCACACCGGCTACGGCCCGATCGGGCCGTGGGTGGTGACGCTCGACGAGATCCCCGACCCCGACGACCTGGCGATCCGCTGCACGCTCGACGGGGAGGTCGTGCAGGACGCCCGCACGAGCGACCTCGTCTTCGGCGTTCCCCGACTCGTCGCAGAGCTCTCCGGCGTGCTCCCGCTGCTGCCGGGCGACGTGATCTTCACCGGGACGCCGTCGGGGGTCGGTGTCGCCCGCACGCCGCAACGGTTCCTCCGACCCGGCGAGGTGATCGAGAGCTCGATCGAGGGGGTCGGCACGATCCGCAACCGCTGCGTGGCCGGCTGATCCGCCGGAGCGTCGGGAGTGACGTCGGTCCGCCGATTGGGCCACCGTCGCCGCCGCAGGGGATGATCCGCCGATGGCCGACGAACCTGCCACCGCCGACGTCCATCCGTTCACCGACCATGTGCTGGCGAAGGTCGGGCTGCACGCCGGCGACACCGCGGGCGGCTGCGAGGACGGCCTGCACCTGCACATCAGCGACGACGTGCTCGACGACGACGGCCACGTGGACTTCGGCGTGCTCGGCGTGTTCCTCGACATGGCGTCGTCGACGGCCGGCGAGATGGTGCCGTTCGTGCACAGCGACATCTCCATCAACCGGATCGCCCGACCCGCCGGGAGCCGTGTGTACGCCGTGGCGCGGGCGCTGCGGCAGGGCAAGCGCACCGGCGTCGTCCAGGTCGAGGCCCACGACGACACGGGCCGACGCATCGCCGACAGCACGCAGCAGATCGTGTTCGCCAAGATCGAGATGGAGCGCACGTTCGAGATCCACGATCCCGCCGAGCGGCGGCGCAAGTTCTACGAACCGTTCGACGGCGTGTGCAAGCTGGGCGGTCGGTTGCACGACCTGATAGGCATCGAGCGGATCGGTGGGGCGGATGGCGACCACTGGTCGATGCCCAACACGCCCGCCAGCCGCAACGGCTGGGGCGGGATGCACGGCGGGGTCGCCTTCGATCTCGTCACCGAGTGTGCGGCAGGCGCTGCCGGCTCGGCCGTCGGGCCCGTCGAGGCGAAGAGCGCGCTGCTCCGCTACCTCGCGCCGGCGATCGAGGGGCCGTTCCGGGCAGTGCCCGTCGTGATGCCCCAGGGCGACGGCTCGGTCTTCGTGCGCGTCGCCGTGCACGACGACGGACGCGACGACCTGCTGTGCATCGTCGGCGAGGTCCACCTGGCGCTGCGCACCGGCGATCCCGCCGCCTGAATTGCCGGTCGGACTGCCGGTCGAACTGCGGGGCGATTCACTCGGCCGAGGCCAGACGACCCGGTCCGCGGTCGAGGTCGGCACCGTCGTCGGGCCGTCCCGCACCGGCGAGCAGCCGACGGTACGAGCGCGAGCGCCACACGGCCAGCGTCACCAGCACGCCGATCAGTCCCGCCACGGTGAACATCAGCGCGAGGCCGCGGTCGGTGCCCGTGCCGAACCAGTCGCCGATCGAGTCGGCGCCCGTGCCATCGGTCATGAACGGGATGACGATCGCCTCGGCGAACGGCGCCACGAGGAACGCGGTGAGCGGTGATGCGGCGTTCTCGACCAGCTGGGCGAACCCGAACACACGACCTTGCCGCTCGTAGGGGATCGCCTGTTGGAGCACGGTCTGCTCCGCGGCCTCGATCACCGGCATCAGCGTGAGCCACACCACCATGCCCACGGCGAGCAGCACGATCGACGAGCGGAGCGTGAACACCGTGCAGGCCGTCCAGTTGATGAGGTTGGCGACGACGATCAGCCGCACCGGCGTCGGGCCGAGCCCGAACCGGGCGACCGCCACCCCGCCGACGATGAACGCCAGGCTGAGTCCGCCCCAGAGGAGGCCCCACGCCTCGACCGAGACCAGCTCGAGGCCGTAGGCGTCCATCAACGCCATGAACACGCCGCCGAGCAGGTTGTTGAAGGCGGCGAGGGCGATCAGCAGACCCAGGCCGGGGACGGCTCTGATGGCCTCGAGGGCGCCGTGGATGTCGATCGCCGGCGGCCGCCCGCCGGGCGCTGCGAGCACCCGCGGTTCGGCGATGTCGAACCGGAACAGGTGGCCGAGCGCCAGGACGGTCAGGGCAAGGGTGATCACGTACGCCCATCCCATGCCGAGCATCCCGACGACCAGTCCGCTGAAGACCGACGTGATCGCGAACGAGATGCCGGTCACGGTGCCGACCATCCCGTTGGCGCGGTCGCGGCGGTCGGCCGGCACGAGGAGCGTGACGCAGGTCGACAGCGCCACGCTGCGCAACGAGCCGGACACCGAGCCGAGCAGGGTGGCCTGACGCCCATGGGGTTCGAGTTCATAAAGAATTTCGGCCCGGCTGGCGCCATGTCTGCCTCCGCGGAAGACATGGCGCGCTTCATCATTGCCCACGTGAGCGGCGGTGCCGCCGGCGATGGGCGGAT
>CAYGLH010000070.1:0-2048 GCA_964350535.1 uncultured Ilumatobacteraceae bacterium | reverse complement strand
GAGGAGCCAGAACCACGGGCTGGTGAGCAGGAGCAGTTCGTCGGCGGGGACTGCGAAGAAGACGGCGGTCGCCCCCAGGAAGCAGAGTGCCGACAGCGCGGTGGTCGCGCGCATCACGTCGAGCTTGCGGTGGCGGTCGACGAGCGTGCCGACGAGCGGCGCCAGGATCGCGCTCGAGATCGCGAACGCCCCGCCGATCACGCCGGTGGCGACCACGGACCTGGTCTCGAGATACACCCAGAACGTCAGCGCGAACCACAGGAACGAGCTGCTCACCCCGCTGGCGAGCGTGTTCAGCAGCAGGAGGTGGAAGGTGTGCTGCGACGCGTCGTCGGGCGTCGGCGTCGCCTCGGTGGCGGAGCTCACGCGGAGGCACTCACTGGGAGGTGCTCGCCAGGGATGCGGCGACCTCGTCGATCCAGCCCTGCCAGCCGGTCTGCTCGGCGTCGACGTAGGCCGCCGCCCGGTCGCCGAACAGCTGCCCGGTGAGGGTGAGCGCGCACGCGTCGGCCTCGCCCCAGGCGAAGAACGAGAGGAAGCCCTCGATCGGTGCCGTCGCCACCAGGAGCAGATGACGCCCGACCGATCGTTGCAGCACCACCTCCACCTCGCGCAACGTCGTCCGGTCGCCGACCGCGACGCCGAGCCGGCGGCGAACGGCGTCGATCGCTGTCTCGGCCGACGCCGGCGCGTCGGTGCTGAGCCACATGTTCGTGGACTGCCGACCGGGATAGTGCTCGACGTAGAGCCGCAGGTTGTCGATCGGGGCCCATCCGGCCTCCATCTCGCCGAAGAACTCGTTCTCCCAGTCGGCCCCAGAACCGAAGGCGCTGGAGGTGATCCGCACCGAACAGGTCCCGCCGGAGCGGGCTTCGATGAGGAACTCGGTGACCAGTGGGGTGACGTCCGCACCGGCCTCTCCGGCCAGGCCCGCCCAGTCCTCCTGGTAGGCGAACCGCCTCTTCGGTTCGACCGCGGTGACCTCGCCGGTCGAGTCCTCGTCGGGTCCCATGTGGAACACGACGCGCCCGCCGGGTCGGGCGTCGATCTCGGCAGGCATCATCCAGGCCGAGATGCCCGTCGCGGTGGAGATCGCTTCCCAGACCGCCTCGGGCGTTCCAGCGATCTCCAGGTCGACGCGGAACTGGTGGTGGATCGGGCGTTCGCTCATCGGGTGGGCTCCTCGGGGGGTGGTGTGGGGTGGGCGGCGACGACGAGCCGGTGCGGCCGCCCATCGTCGTGGTGGTAGCGGGCGGCGAGGTCGGCGATCGCCGTCGCCAGCTCGTCGGCGAAAGCTGCCCGCTCGTCGGCGGAGGCGAAGCCGATCTCGGTGTCGATCGCCAGGGTCGGCAGCCGTTGGCCGCGCGCCGCGGCGGTCCGCGACGCGTCGGCGACCTCGCGCACGAGCCGGCCCCCGAGTGCCACGAGGTAGCCGGCGGAGAGCCGGTCGGCGACCTCCTCGGGCCGGGCGCCGGATCGGTCGATGGCGGTGGGCGAGACGATGTAGCGCGCCGCGGTGGCGCGCAGGCGCCGCTCGGTGATGCCGCCGTGCGCCTCGACGTCGGCCAGCTCGACGAGGCCGTGTCGTTCGAGCGTGCGGAGGTGGTAGTTGACCCGCTGGCGCGGCAGGTCGAGGCGCTCGGCGACCTCGCTCGCCGACGCCGCGGCGGCGGCGAGCTCTTCGAGCAGGCGGGCGCGCACCGGGTCGAGGGCGACGGTTGCCGTCTTCGGATCCTCGATCACCTCGACGTCGAGCACGGTGCCCATCCTGCCCTTGAAAAGAAATGTTGTCAAGAAGGCGATCAAGGCGCTGACGGTGCGGCGATGCTGTCGGTGCGTTCCGGGTCGGGGCGGTCCGGGACGGCGCGTTCCGTCAGGGCCCGGCGAACTCGAGTCGGAGATCGCGCTTCAGGATCTTGCCGCTGGGGTTCTTCGGCAAGGCGTCGACGAGGTGGACGTGTTTGGGCGTCTTGTACCCGGCGAGGCGCTCGCGGGCGAATGCGATCAGGTCGTCCGCCTCCACCGCCTCGCCCGGCCGCAGCACCACG
>CAYGLH010000069.1:0-12051 GCA_964350535.1 uncultured Ilumatobacteraceae bacterium | reverse complement strand
CTCCAGCGGGCTCGTCGCCCGTTTCGTCGATTGCGGGGGCGATCGACACGGGGAGGATGTACGAACCGTCCACCAGTTCGCTGCGCGACACCTCGACCGTGCCGGCGGGGGCGCCGAGCGTGCGGACGTGGAGGATCCACTCCTCGCCGCGGTCCAGCATCTCGTGGTCGACAGCCGTCGCGCCGGGTGAGATCACGGTGACCGCACTGAGGGTGTCGTCGTCGGGCGTCGACGCCTGGATGTACAGCACTTCGTCGGTCGGGTTGGTGATCGTGACCTCGACGCGATCGGGGCCCCAGGGCAGCAGCAGTGCGATCACCGCCGTCACCGCCACGGCGATCGCCAGACTCCACCATTCGGTCGTCGGGCTGCTGCTCTCGATCCGTCCGGCTCGGTCTTCGAGGGTGTTGAGTCTCATCGTCGGGAATCTCCTTCGGAGACGCTGCGCCGGATGCGGTCGCCGGCGTCACCTCCGCATGGGCGCGCTCGTGACGGGACGATCACGAGTCGCGTTCGTGGGTCGCGCATTGCAGCGCCTCTCGTTCGGGACGTGGCGATCGCCCGCGGCGCGGCGGCCTGGGCGATCAGGTCTCGGGCGGACTCCGGCCGGAGCCGGTCGACACCCGTCGGTCGACGTCACGCGGACGTCGTCGCAGTGGTCAGGCGAACGGAGGTGCGCGGCTGCAGGCGGTGGTCGTCGCGCCGCCGATCAGGCCCGGTGCGCGCTCGTCGACAGGGGTCGACACCTCGACGGGGCCGCCCGTCCCGTCGACGGGGAGGATGGCCACGTGCACCTGTCGCGACCGGACGTCGGTGCGGTCGCAGCCGACGGCGGCATCGACGATCGCCCGTTGCGGACCCGCCGCGACGATGTTCGACGGCGACGGGTGCTCGGTCGGGTGAGATCCCGCAGCCGGTGACAGCGCCGGCGAAGGCCCTGCGTCGAGGCCGGCGGTGCTCGGCATCGCCGCCAGCAGCATCACGCCGATCGCCCAGAGCACGGGGCGGACGACGCGGGCCATGGCGGCACACGATAGCGAGGCCCTCAGCACCGGTGCCGTGGCGGTGCGGGACCGCCACAGGACTGCAGTGGACGACATCGGGGTATGCCCGACCGGTCATGGAGACCTACGCACTGGTGCTCGCAGTCCTCGGCGTCGCCGTGCTCGGCGCGGCCGTGCTGCCGTCACTGCTCGACCGGCTGCCCGTGTCGCTGCCGATCGTCTACGTCGTGGCGGGGATGCTGCTGTTCTCCCTGCCGGTCGACATCGACGCGCCACAGCCGACCGACGGCGACGACACGACCTGGGCCGAACACCTCACCGAGCTCGTGGTGATCGTGTCACTGATGGGCGCCGGATTGAAGCTGCGACGGCCCGTCGGTTGGCGCAGCTGGTCGAGCACGTGGCGGCTCCTCGGCATCACGATGCCGATCACGATCGGAGCGATCGCGTTGCTCGGCGGGGCGTTCCTCGGCCTCCCTCTGGCGGCGGCGATCCTGCTCGGCGCCGTCCTCGCACCGACCGACCCGGTGCTCGCCTCCGACGTGCAGCTGACCGGCCCGCGCGCCGACCGGGACGCCGACCGGGACGTCGACCAGCCGGAACCGACCGAGCCCGGGACGGCCGACGAGGCCGACGCCGAGGACGAGGCCCGCTTCGCGCTCACCTCGGAAGCCGGCTTGAACGACGGGTTGGCGTTCCCGTTCACGAACCTGGCGATCGCCCTCGCCGCCGGTGGCGCCTGGTTCGGCGGATGGCTGCTCGACGACGTCGTGCTCAAGCTGACGATCGGGCTCGTGTCAGGTCTCGTGCTCGGCCGCCTGGTCGGCTACCTCGCGTTCGGCATCCCGGCCACCGTGCAGCTGGCGCGCACCGGTCAGGGCTTCGTGTCGATCGGTGCCACGTTCCTCGTCTACGGCGTCACCGAGTTGCTCCACGGCTACGGGTTCCTGGCCGTCTTCGTCGCCGCGGTCGTGATCCGCCAGACCGAGCTCGACCACGAGTACCACGAGGTGCTGCACGACTTCGCCGAGACCCTCGAGCGGCTCGCCAGCGTCGTGTTCCTGCTCCTGCTCGGCGGTTCGGTGGTGGACGGTGCCCTCGTCGCGCTGTCGCCGGCCGGCGTGGTGGTGGCCGTGGCCGTCGTCCTGCTCGTCCGACCGGTCGCCGGCCTCCTCGGCCTGCTCGGCAGTGGCCTCCCGCGGGCCCAGCGGTGGCCGATCGCCTTCTTCGGCATCCGCGGGATGGGCACGATCTACTACCTGGCCCACGCCGTGACCGAGGAGCGCTTCCCGTCCTCGCTGGAGGTGTGGTCCGTGGCGATCGTGGCCATCCTCGCGTCCGTCGTGCTGCACGGCGTGACGGTCAGCCACGTGTTCCGGCGCTGACGCCGCTCGCAGGGCAGGACGGCGGTCAGGCCCGGCCGAGGATCCGGTCGACCTCGATCTCGACGACGACACGATCGTCGCGCTCCTTCGGCGGCCGGTAGCGCGCCGCGTACATGTCGACCGCCGTGGCGACGCGGGCGGGGTCGTCGGTGACGCGCACCCGCCCCTCGAGGGTCAGCCAGCGGCCCCCGTCGACCTGGCACACCGCGGCTCGGCCGCCCCCAGCGGCGTTGCGCGCCTTGACCGACGGGGCGAACGTGATCACCCGCGCCAGCCGTTCGTCCGGTGCGTAGGTGAACCCGACGGCAACGACGTGCGGGCTGCCGTCCTCGCGCAGGGTGGTGAGCGTGGCGAGGTGGCGCTCGGCGAGGAACTCGCGCACGGCGTCGTCGGGGGCGGCGGGGTCGATCACGTCGCCGACGGTACCGACGCCCCGCCGCTCCGCCGCAGCGCGAACCAGGCGACGACCGCGCTGACCGCGGCGAGCACCGCGACGCTCCAGAACGCCACGGCTGCTCCGCTGTCGAACGCGCTGCGGGCGGTGGCGGCGAGGTCGGCGGCATCCGAGGACGACAGCTCCGTGGCCACCTCGAGCGCGCCCTGCAGCGAACCCTGGGCTTCCGACGCCTCATCCGCGGACAGTGAGGCGAGTGCCGGATCGACGTCGCGGGCGTACACGGTGGCGAGGATCGACCCGACGATGGCGATCCCGACCGACGCACCGACGAACCTGCTGACGAAGTTGAGCGACGACCCGTCACCGGCCTTCTCGGGCGGCAGGTCGTTCATCACCACCGTCGAGGGCGGGGCGATGAGCAGCGACATCCCGACGGCGAACACGAGCGAGACGGCCACGGTCAGCCACAGCGCGGCGTCGAGTACGACGACGAATCCGACCGAACTGATCGCCGTGATCAGCAGGCCGAGCGGGATCGTGCGACCGGGACCGAGCCACGCCAGGACGGCCTGGGCGCCTTGCGAACAGGCGCCGAACACGACGGCGAACGGCACGAGCAGCAACCCGACCGTGACGATCGACTCGGCCTCGACGTCCTGCAGGTACTGCGGGACGAGGAAGAGGAAGGCGTTGAACAACACGTAGGCCATCAGCAGCGTCATCGACCCGGCCGCGACGACCGGTCGCGCCAGGATCCGCACGTCGAACAGAGGGCTCGGCGATCGCAGCTCGCGGACCACGAAGAGCGCGATCACCGCCGCGCCGCCGACGAGTCCGATCACCACCGAGGGAGCGAGCCACCCACGGTTGGGTCCCTCGATGATGGCGTAGAGGAACCCGGCGAGCCCGGCCACCGACATCAGCGCGCCGAGCACGTCGAGTGGTTGCCGGCCACCGGGCGGCTCGGGTGCCCGCGACTCCGGGATCGTCTGCGAGCCGGCGATGACCCCGACGGCCACGACCAGCACGTTGACGAGGAACACCGAGCCCCACCAGAACGCGTCGAGGAGGAGGCCACCGACGATCGGACCGATGGCCAGGCCCGCCGCACCGAACCCGACGAACATGGCGATCGCCCCCGACCGCTCTTCGGGCGGGTACATCGAGGCGATGATCGCCAGGGCGGGTGCGGTGAAGCCCGCGGCGCCGACCCCCATCAGCGCCCGAGCGGCGATCAACATCTCGGCCGACGAGCTGAATGCGGCGAGTGCGGAGGCGACGCCGAACAACGCGTAGCTCAGCAGGAAGATCCGCCGCCGGCCATGGCGGTCGGCGAGCGCGCCGCCCAGCACGAGCAGACCGGCGAGCATGATGTTGTACGAGTCGACGGTCCACTGCAGCTCGTTGGTCGGCGCGTCGAGGGCGTCGCCGATGAACGGCAGGGCGACGTTGGTGACCGTCATGTCGACCCCCGCGGTCAGCGCGCAGAGGCACAGGATCGTCAGCGCGATCGAACGTTGCCGGTCGCCGATCGATGGTTGGGCGAGGTCGTCCCGGTGGTGCCCGTGCAACCGCCCGTGGTCATCCACGGAGCACGACGGTAACAGGACGGCAGGGACCGGTCGGCCGGGTCCGGAGGCGTCCCGCCAGGACGACGGACGCGGCTACGCCGGCGCGTCGTCGCGGCGGTGCACGTACTTGACGAACGGACGCATCGTCGCCACCCGGTCGTACAGGACGCGGGCGGTCGCGTTCGACTCCTCGGTGAGCCAGTACACCTCGGACAGTCCGGCGCGATCGGCGGCGTCGTACACCGCCTCGATCAGGGCGCGCCCGGCGCCGGTGCCGCGCGCCGGTGGCGACACGAACAGGTCCTGCAGGTAGATGCGGTCCTCGACGAGCCAGGACGAGCGCTGCTGGTGGAAGTGGACGATGCCCACGACCTGGTCGTCGGCGAGGGCGACGAGTCCGTGCGGGCCGTCCGCCGGGTCGACCAACCGCGACCACAAGGTGTCGGTCACCTCGTCGGACAGCGCCACGCCGTAGAACTCCTGGTAGCCGTGCCACAGCGGCTCCCACGCAGCGCGGTCGGGCTCGGCGATCGGGCGTACCTCCACCATCCGCGCACGGTAGCGCGACCGCCGCCCGTGCTCAGTGGTCGATTGCGGCGGCGATGGCCGCGAGCGTCGCTGCGACCTCTGCCTCGGTGGTCTGCCAGCTGGTGACGAACCGGATCACGCCCCCGCCCATCCGGTAGAACAGCAGGCCCGCCGCCTCCAGCGCGTCGGCGACGGCGTCGCCGACGCGGACGAAGAGCATGTTGACGTCGGGCTGGTTGAGCAGCTCCACCCCGAGGTCGGCCAGCCCGCTCGCCAGGGCGGTCATCTGCGCGTTGGCGTTGGCCGCCAGCGTGCGCCAGAGATCGTCGGTGAGGTAGGTGATCAGCTGCGCCGACTGGTACCGCATCTTCGACGTCACATGGCCCGAGCGCTTGGTGCGGTACACCAGCTCGTCGGCAACGGCGTCGTCGAAGGTGACGATCGCGTCGGTCGACATCGCGCCGTTCTTCGTCGCACCCAACGTCATCACGTCGACCCCGGCGCGCCACGTGAGCTCGGCGGGCGAGCACCCGAGGGCGACCAGGCTGTTGGCGATCCGCGCCCCGTCGAGGTGCACGCGCATGTCGCGCTCGCCGGCGATCGCCGCCAGTTCGGCGACCTGCTCGACCGTGTAGATCGTGCCCATGTCGCTCGGCTGGGTGAGCGACAGCACCGAGGGTTGCGATTGGTGCGGGGCGCCCCACCAGGCGGCTTCGAGCGCGGCGCGCAGCTCGGTCGCGCCCACGAGATAGCCGTCGCCCGCCACGCCGCGCATCACCGCGCCGGCGCCGAACATCGACGTGGCCCCGCATTCGTTGACGATGATGTGAGCCGTCTCGTGGCACAGCACCGCACCCCACGGCGGCGACATCGCGGCGAGCGCCAGGGCGTTCGCCGCTGTGCCGCTCGATACCGGGAACACCCGGGCCGTCGGGTGTTCGAAGACCTCGCGCACCACGGCCTCGAGTTCGGCGGTCCGCGCGTCGGCGCCGTAGGCGAGTGCGCTGCCGGCGTCGGCGGCGGTCAGCGCCGCCATGATCTCCGGCGCGACCCCGGCCGCGTTGTCACTCCGCAGTTCGATCTGGTTCACGCTCCGAGCATCGCACGCGACGCGCCGATACGACACGGCCGAGCCACGGCCGGTACCGTCGCGCGGGACAACCGAGAGAACCTGCGGGGTTGGGTGGAAGTCCCGACCGGCGGTGAAAGCCCGCGACCCCTTCGGCTCCGGCCGGAGGGCTGACCCGGTGGAACTCCGGGGCCGACGGTCACAGTCCGGATGGGAGCAGGGATGCGTCGACGCCCGGTCCGACGCGTGTGCGTCAGCATGCGCTCGCGGCGGGGTGCTCGTCGTCGTTCACGCGCTCGTCGCCCCTGCGACGACACGGACAGGAGCCGACGACATGCGACCAGACCTCTCACCATCTCCCTCGCCACCTCCGCCCGCCGCCGTGCGCGCACGGCACACGGATCGGGGTCGCTGATGTTCACCGGCATCGTCGAAGAGCTGGGACGCGTCGAGTCGTTCGATGGCGACGTGCTGCGCATCGGTGCGCGCACCGTGCTCGAGGGCACCGCCGTCGGCGACTCGATCGCGGTCAACGGATGTTGCCTGACCGTCGTCGCGTTCGGCGACGGCTGGTGGCAGGCCGACGTATCGGCCGAGACACGATCGCGCACCGGCCTCGACGCCGTACGAGCGGGCGACGAGGTCAACCTCGAGCGGGCGGCGCGGGTCGACCAGCGGATCGGCGGCCACCTGGTCCAGGGCCACGTCGACGGCGTCGGGGAGATCGTCGAGCCAGTGCCCGACCTGCAGGTGCGTGCCCCGCAAGCGCTCCTCCGATACGTGGTCGAGAAGGGATCGATCACGGTCGACGGGGTCAGCCTCACCGTGGTCGACGTGCTCGCCGACGGGTTCACGGTGGCGATCATCCCGCACACGTCGGCGGTCACGACGTTGGGCGGGCGTCGCCCCGGCGACACGGTCAACCTCGAGGTCGACGTCATCGCCAAGTACGTCGAGCGACTCAGCGCGCCCTACCTCGCGGGCGTCGCTGCGGGGAGCGCGGACTGATGGCCGCCGTGGACGATGCCGCCCTGGCGGCGGGCGCGGACGCTGCGCCACACGACGATCCCGTGACCTTCGATGCCATCGACGACGCGGTCGCGGCGATCGCTCGTGGCGAGATCGTGGTGGTCGCCGACGACGATGATCGTGAGAACGAGGGCGACCTGATCATGGCGGCCGACATGGCCACTCCGGAGGCGATGGCGTTCTTCGTGCGCCACACCTCGGGCGTGATCTGCGTCGGGATCACCGCCGAGCGGTGCGACGAGTTGGCACTGCCGCCGATGGTCGCCGCGTCGGCCAACACCGAGGCCCTGGGCACGGCGTTCACCGTGTCGGTCGACCTGGCGGAGGGCACGACGACGGGGATCTCGGCCGCGGACCGGGCGGCCACGGTGGCCGCCCTCGCCGACCCGACGTGCACCGCGGCCGACCTCAACCGACCCGGCCACATCTTCCCCCTGCGCGCCCGCCCCGGCGGCGTGCTCAAGCGGGCAGGCCACACCGAGGCCGCGGTCGACCTCGCCCGACTCGCCGGACGTCGAGCGGCCGGCGCGCTGTGCGAGGTGGTGCTCGACGACGGACGGATGGCCAGGGGTCCGGACCTCCGTCGCTTCGCCGACCGGCACGGCCTGCACCTCGTGTCGATCGCCGACCTGATCCGCCACCGGACGGCCACCGAGCGGCTGGTGGAGCGCCGGGCGGCGGCGCGCGTGCCGACCCGATGGGGCGAGTTCCACTGCCACGCGTACGAGAACACGATCGACGGCCAGACCCACCTCGCCTACACGATCGGCGACGTCGCGTCGGACGAGCCGGTGCTCGTGCGCGTGCACAGCGAGTGCGTCACCGGCGACGTGTTCGGCAGCGTGCGATGCGACTGCGGCCCGCAACTCCAGGAGGCGATGCGGCGCGTCGCCGAGGCCGGCACCGGGGTCGTGGTGTACCTCCGCGGTCAGGAGGGACGCGGGATCGGCATCGCCCACAAGCTGCGCGCCTACGAACTGCAAGAGCAGGGGCTCGACACGGTCGACGCCAACGTCGAGCTCGGCCTCCCGGTCGACACCCGGGAGTACGGCGTCGGCGCTCAGATCCTGCGCGACCTCGGCGTCAGCCGGCTGCGGCTGATGACCAACAACCCGGAGAAGTACACGGGTCTCGCCGGGTACGGCCTGACGATCGATGAGCGTGTACCGATCCACCTCCGGGTGCATCCCGAGGCCGAGCGCTACCTGCGGACCAAGCGCGACCGGCTCGGTCACCTCCTGCCCGCCGAGTTCGAGCTGGAGGTCGGGCCATGAGCCGCGACCTCCGCCTCGACCGCGACCGGCCTCAGGTCGACGGGACCGGCCGCCGGATCGCACTCGTGTGCAGCCGGTTCAACGAGGCGATCGTCGACGACCTGCTCCGTGGCGCCAGGGAGGTGCTCGTCGCGAGCGGCGTGGCCCCCGGCGATGTCGCCACCCATTGGGTCCCGGGGGCGATGGAGATCCCGCAGCTGGCCAGGCGCCTCGCCGATCGGGGTGACGTCGACGCGATCGTCACGCTCGGGGCGGTGATCCGCGGCGACACGTACCACTTCGAGGTGGTGTGCGACGCGACGGCGGCCGGCCTGATGCAGGTGTCGTTGACCACCGACGTCGTGGTCACCAACGGCGTCCTCACGGTGTACGACGAAGAGCAGGCGCTCGCCCGCAGCGGTGTCGACGACCACAACAAGGGTGCCGAGGCGGCGCGCGCCGCGCTGGCGCTGCTGGCCGCGCTGGACGCGCTGGACGGTTGACTCAGGGTGCGACGGTCGAGCCGTCGGCGGAGCGCACCACGAAGTCGTCCAGGTCGGCGCGACGCGTCGCGGCGTACAGGTCGACGTTGCGCCACGGATAGTTGACCACCACGCGGCCGGCGCTGTTGCGGTAGTAGGTCTCCATCCCCGGATGGGTCCACACCATCTGCTCGTGGGCCGCGTCGATGCGCTCGTTGTAGCGGTCGTGCACGTCCTCGCGCACCTCGATCGAGGTGACGCCGCCGTCGGCCATCTGCGCGAACACGTCGAGGAGGTAGTCGAGGAGCATCTCGATCACGAAGATCAAGCTCCCGCCGTGGCCGGGTTGGGTGTTCGGCCCGTAGAGCACGAAGAAGTTCGGGAAGCCCGGCACCGCCATCCCCATGTACGCCCGGCCGTCGTCGCCCCATCGTTCGCGCAACGACTCCCCGTTCCGCCCGCGAACCTCGAACGCGGTGCCGAAGTTGAGCACGTCGAAGCCGGTGGCGACGATCAGCACATCGGCCTCGAACGATCGCCCGTCGCCGGTGCGGATCGTGTCGCCGTCGATCTCGGCGACGGGCGAGTCGACCAGCTCCACCGCCGGACTGCGCAGCATCCGGTACCAGCCGTTGTCCATCAGCATCCGTTTGCCGAACGGCGGATACGGCGGGACCACCGTCGCCAGCAGGTCCGTGCGGTCACCCAACTCGGCCTCGATGTAGCGCTCGAAGAACTGGCGGTGTCCGTCGTTGATCGCGTTCAGGGACCGGTCGGCGTGCTCCCAGTCGGGATCCTTCTGCAGCGCGGCGTGGACCCGATCGTTGAACGTCCAGCCGAGCCGCACCCGGTACCACGCGCGGTAGAGGGGGACCTCGCGCAGCAGGAAACGGATCGGCTCGGGAACGGCGCGACGGAACTGGTCGAACGGCGCCGCCCAGTGCGTCGATCGCTGGAAGATCGTCAGTCGATCGACGCGGCGGTGGATCTCGGGGCACACCTGCATCGCGGACGCCCCGTTGCCGATGACGGCGACCCGCTTGCCGTCGAGTTGCACGTCCGGTCGCCAACGAGCGGTGTGGACGACGGGTCCGGCGAAGCGGTCGAGGCCGTCGATGTCGGGGAAGCGTGGCGGGTTGAAGATCCCCGTCGCACTGATCAGGATGCGCGCGTCGAGCACGTCGCCGGCGTCGTCGCTGCGCCCCGTCGGGCGGACGCGCACCCGCCAGCGCTGGTCGCCCTCGACCCACTCGGCGTCGACCACCTCGGTCCCGAACCTGATCCGGTCGCGGAGGCCGAACTCGTCGGCGACGGCACGGAGATAGGCGTGCACGTCGGGCTGCAGCGCGAAGTACATCGGCCAGTCGTGGGCCATGAACGAGAACGAGTAGAGGTGGTTCGGCGTGTCGACGCCGGCGCCCGGGTAGCGGTTCTCGTGCCAGACGCCCCCGACGTCGTCGTTGCGTTCGAGGATCGTGAAGGGGATCCCCGCCTGCTCGAAGTACACGGCGGCGGCGATTCCCGATGCGCCGGCGCCGACGATGACGAGGTCCAAGGCCTCTGCCCCGCTGATCGGCGCTGCCACGCGGCGGTCGCCGGCGAGTTGGGCGGCGGTGAACGCGCCGTACTCGTCGGGCACGGGTTCACCCGTCGCTGCCCGGAGCATGTCGACGAGGAGGTCGGGTGGCGGGTCGGGGAGGGCGACCTCGCCGTCTTCCTTCCACGCCAGGATCGCGGCGAGCGCGGCGTCGCGCACCTCGCGCTGCACGTCGTCCGCCAGACCACCGGTGTCGTTGTCGCCCATCCCGGGCGCCCGCCGGACCCGGTACGGGTCGTCGAGCCAACGGCGGTCACCGGTGAGCTGCACGAGCACCATCAGCAGGCAGGGGACGTTGGCGGTCGAGATGGCCTCGGCGTAGCGCTGCCGGTCGGCAGCGGTGATCGTGCTCACGGACACCTCCCCGGGGTGACGAGCCGACCGTACCGCCGCCCGCTCGCCCGCCACGATGCGTGGCGCGCGCGACGATGGCGTGATGAGCATCGATCTCTCGGAACGTCGCGTCCTCGTCACCGGGGCCAGCTCCGGGATCGGTCGTGCCACCGCATCGGCGCTGGTCGACGCGGGTGCGTCCGTGGCGCTGGTCGCGCGGTCGGCAGGCGCACTCGACGAGCTCGCCGCCCGGCTCGGCGATCGAGCGACCGTCGCACCGGCCGACGTCGGCGTCCCGGACGACATCGCGGCCGCCGTGCGCGCCGCGGCCGATCGTCTTGGTGGACTCGATGCGATCGTCTGCTCGGCCGGGGTGGTCGTGCCGGGCGGGGTCGGCGACACGACGCCGGCCGACTGGCGGGCGATGTTCGACGTCAACGTGCTCGGCGTGCTCAACACCGTGCACGCCGCGTTGCCCTTCCTGCGCGACGGCGAGCTCGCCGACATCGTCAACCTCTCCTCGATGTCGG
This sequence comes from uncultured Ilumatobacteraceae bacterium, assembly GCA_964350535.1. Lineage (GTDB taxonomy): Bacteria > Actinomycetota > Acidimicrobiia > Acidimicrobiales > Ilumatobacteraceae > CAYGLH01. Next base: position 873 of record CAYGLH010000069.1, on the reverse strand, counting down.
GGCGCCGTCGCGCCTCGGTCGAGCTCGGTGTGTACTCGGCGAGCAAGTTCGCCGTGCACGTGCTCTCCGACAGCCTGCGCGAAGAGCTCGCCCCCGACGGAGTACGGGTCACGATCGTGTCACCCGGCTACGTCGACACCCCGATCTTCGACGGCGTCGCCGATCCCGATCAGCGCGCCGACTACCAGGGCCGGGTCGCCGCGATGGGGCTCCCCGCCGAGGTCGTCGCCGCGCAGGTGGTCCATGCCCTCGCCCAACCCCCCGGCGTCGACCTCATCGAGATCGCCATGATGTCGACGCGGCAGTAGCCAGACTGCGGGACGGGGCACCGAGTTCACGACGAGGAGTGCCGATCGAGACGCGCCCGCCCGCGGCGAATGCGTCGCCGGCGCCCGCGCGCCGGGCCGCTCGGTGGTTGGGCCGCACGGTCCTCGTCGTGGCGTTGCCGCTGGCGGTCGAGCATCAGCTGGTCCACGGCGGATCGCGTCAGAGCCCGAGCAGCTTCGCCTTCTCGGCGGCGAACTCGGCGTCGGTGAGGATGCCCTGATCCTTCAGCTCGGCGAGTTGCTTGAGCTGTTCGATCGGCACGGACGACGTTGCCGGGGCGGCGGCCGGCGCCGGTGCCGGCGGCGGAGGAGGGGCCGGAGCCGGCTCGTAGTACTGCGGTTGGGGCTGGTACTGCGGGGCGCTCTGTTGGGCCCAGCGGTTGGCTTGGCGCCGCGACACACGGTTGGACACCGCGGTGGCGGTGCCGGCGATGACGGCGGTGCGGGCGACACCTCGGAGGAGACCTGGCATGGCGGTCCTTTCTGATCGTTCGGGTCTGATCGTTGTGGTCTGATCGGCTGGGTGGGAGCGGGTCGGGCGACGCCG
>CAYGLH010000068.1:0-12408 GCA_964350535.1 uncultured Ilumatobacteraceae bacterium | reverse complement strand
CGTGCCGCCGCGGGGTCCGGCTGGTAGTTGAGACGGTCGGCCGCCTCGCCCACGCGGGCGCGGGTCGAGGGGGCGACGTTGGGCAGGCCGCGCAGCGCCCGACTGACGGTGGCCACCGAGACGTTGGCCGCGGCGGCGACGTCTTCGATCGTGGCCCGGCGGGGTCGTTGCCGGGTCGTCGAATCCATGGTCAGCTCACCTCGATGGCGCAGACGCGGGCCGCAGGTGCGGTTTCGCACGGCGACGGCCCGGTCGCGCCGATCGAGTGTAAGCGCTTGCAGTCCGGCGGGGCAAGGCCCGTGCCGGTGTCAGCGACAGGTCTCGATCACTTGGGCTGCATGCGGATGCCGCCGTCGACGCGGATCGTCTCGGCGTTCATGTAGCTGTTCGTGACGCACTCGACGACCATCGACGCCAGCTCGTCCTGGTAGCCGAGGCGCTTGGGGAACAGCACACCCTTCTGGAGGTTGTCCTTGAAGGCGTCGCTGCCTTCGCCCTCGCCGTAGATCGGCGTGTCGATCAGGCCCGGAGCGACCGTGTTGACGCGGATGCCGATGGCCGACAGGTCGCGGGCGATCGGCAGCGTCATGCCGACGACGCCGCCCTTCGACGCGCTGTAGCTGGCCTGACCGATCTGGCCGTCGAACGCGGCGACCGAGGCGATGTTGACGATCGCGCCGCGCTCGCCGTCGTCGAGCGGCTCGGTGGTGCTCATCGCGGTGCCGGCGACGCGGATGCAGTCGAACGAGCCGATCAGGTTGATGGCGATGACCTTCTTGAACGCGTCGAGGTTGGCGGCCGACTCGACCGTGCCGTCCTTGCCGACCGTGCGCTGTGCCCAGCCGATGCCGGCGGAGTTGACGAGGACGCGCACCGGCCCCATCGACTTGGCCATCTCGACGGCGTTGACGATGTCGTCGGTGTTGGTGACGTCGACCTTGCAGAAGGCGCCGCCGATCTCGTCGGCGAGCGCGTTGCCCTTGTCCTCCTGGAGGTCGGCGATGACGACCTTGGCCCCGCGGTCGGCGAGGAGGCGGGCGGTGGCGGCGCCGATTCCCGAGGCGCCACCCGTAACGATTGCACTTGCACCAGTGATGTCCATGGCGCTGAAAACTAGGCCGCCGACCCCACCCACCAACAATCGGCACGACGTCCCCACGACGCGAGGCGCGAGGGGTGTCAGGACGGCCGGGGACCGAGGTTGGACCTGGTGTCGACCACCCGCAGTGGTGTGGCGCCGACGAACGCCGGGGTGCCCCCGCCCTCGAACCAACCGGCGATGTCGACGACGACGTGCACCGGGCGATGGGTGTGGATGCAGATCGTGCCGTCCGAGCCGATCGGGGCCACCACCCCGTTGGCGACGATCGTGCGGGCGGTGAAGTTGAGGTTCGATGCCAACGGACGGGTGCCGCACGGCCACACGGTGGCGTAGCCGTCGTGGGTGCCGTCGACCGACGTGACGTTGAGCACTGCGGCGGTGGCGTCGGCGGGGAGACGCACGCTGGCGCCGTCGCGCTGCAGCGCTCGACCCCGCACGGCGATCCGCACCGGCGAACCGGGCCCGATCCGCCCCGTGCGCCCGCCCGTGCCGTCACGGCTGTCCAGCAGCCGCAGCGGCACCGTCCCGACGAACGACCCGGCCGAGCCGTCGGCGTCGTCGAACCACCCGGCGATGTCGACCACGACGTCCATCACCTGGTTGGAGTAGAGGCACACGGTCCCCGCACCGTCGAGCGGGGCGATCACACCGTTGGGCACCGCTCGCCGGACGCGAGCGTTGAGGCTGGACGCCAGTGGACGCCGTTGGTCGCACGGCCACGCGGTGATGAACCCGTCGCGCACCGGCTCGACACCGGTGATGTTGAGGAACGCCGCCTCGGCGGTGCGCGGCACGATCACCGACGCGCCGTCGACGCGTTGCACCCGCGCGCCACCGATGGTCACCTGCAACGGCCGCGTCGGCGACAGCCGCGCGGTCCTGCCGCCCGTGCCGTCACGGGTGTCGACGAGGCGCCGCGGGCGGACCCCGTTGAACGAGCTCGACCCGTCGCCCGGGAACCAGCCGGCGATGTCGACCACGACGTCGATGCTGCGCTGTGCGTACACGCAGACCGTGCCGTTCGGCCCGATCGGTGCGATCACGTTGTTGGCGATCGGGTGCCGGTCGTAGTAGTTGAGGTTCGAGGCGAGCGGTCGGCTGCTGTGGCACGGCCAGGCCGTGGCGTATCCCGGCAGCGCCGCCCCGACACCGGTCAGGTTCAGCGCGACGGCGCCGGCCGACGCCGGGATGCGGGTGGTCGTGCCGTCGGGACGGGTGAGGGCGCGGCCCACGACCGGGATCTCCAACCGCTTCGGTGGCACCAGCCGGTGCGAAGGGGCGAGGCGGATCAGGCGCTCGCGCAGCCAGAGCGCGAACTCGGCCTGACCGGTGGCGGTGAGGTGGATGCCGTCGCTCAACCACCGCGCACGCTCGCCGTGGTTGCTCGCCGCGTTCCAGTCGAGCACGGTCAACCCGGGCCAGCGGGCGCGGGCGGCGGCGAGCGCGGCGTTGGTGGCGGCGTAGTACGACGAGCCGTCGGCGTTCGTCCGCACCTCGGCGACGTTGACCCACGCCACCTGGCGGGCACCCCGGGCGGCGAGGGCCGTCATCATCTGGTCGATGTAGCCGGCGACGCCGGCCGGCCAGTCGTTGTACCCCAGCTCGACGACCACCACGTCGAGGTCGCGGGGCAGTGCACGAGCGGCGTCGACTCCACTCGTGCCCGGACACGAGGCCACCACCGTGCACCGGCCGACGATGCTGTCCGCGACCACCGGGGCGAACGTCCCGTCGATGACGCGTTGCAGCTCGGCATCGGCGGTGCCGGCGACGCTGACCCCGACCGAGTCACCGATGAAGCCGAGCGAGCGGTTCGTGGTGTTCTCGCGCACCACCCGGACGGTGAACCCGGGCGACGGGAGCCCCTGGCTGCCTCGGAAGTCCCACGCCTGCTGGCGGAACGTCCCGTTGGTCCCCTGGAGGACGATGTCGTTGAACCACACGCCGTCGAACTGGCGGAACGTCGTCGACGCCGCCTCCGTCATCGACGCGCCGGTGAGCGTGCCCAGTCCGTAGCGACTCGCCAAGGTGTCGGCGTCGAGCACCCGCGTCCAACGGTGGTTGGGGTTGCGCGACGTGCCGTCGCCAGGCGCGTCGTCGACCGGCGGGAAGGCGCCGCCCGCGGTGCGCGGCCCGTTCGACGCCGAGAACTCCGTCGACACGATCGAGCCGTTCGGCCACTTGCGCACCTTCCCGGCGGTGGCCGCGATCGCTGCGTCGGTGGCCGGGTGCTCGACGGAGACCGGGCTCGCCGTGGCCGTCGGTCGCGTCGCCGCGCCGGCGTACACCTGGCAGGACTGCGTGTCGCACGTCTGGGCGTAGGAGTAGCGCGCCTGGGAGAGGCCGAACGAGCGCGCCGCCACGGCCTGTGCCCGCACCGCGTTGGCACCGCGCCCTCCGCCGGAGGACGCCCAGCTGGCGGCGATCTCGCGCGGCACGACGCCGCGTAGGTAGTCCTCGACCTTGACGTCGTTGACGACGCGGTTGCCTGCGGAGGTGTCGTGGACCTCGATGCGCCCCCGGTAGTGGGTGACGCTGCCGCCGCTGCACGCGCCGAGCACCGAGCCCGGCCCTGATCCCGAGGCCTCGCCCTCGGCCGCGGTGAACGTGATCGGCCCGGCGACCGTGCCCAACAGCGTCCAGGTGGCGCTCCCGCCGGCGCCGATCAGCGTGCGGGCGCGCGCCGCGTCGTCGCCGTTCCACACCCCGTCGGCCGGGATGCCCTGGTCGCCCTGCCAGTCGACGAGCCTCGCCCGGGTCAGCGGCCCGAAGTCGCCGTCGACGCCGAGCGTGGCGTCGCCTGCGACGCGGAACGCGTTGAGGAAGGTCTGGATCTGGCGCACCGCGGTGCTGTTCGCCGAGCCCTGCGCGACGGGTCCGTTCGGCACCGTGAGCGCGTTCCCACCCGGGCAGGCGCGGGTGGTGGCGCCGTAGACCTCGAAGCGGTTGGCGCTCACCTCGCGGGAGTACATCGCGGCGCGCGTGTGCCCTCCCCATCGCACGCCGCTGCCGTGTGAGACGACGCCGACGGTGCCGGCGCCGTCGAGACCGGTGAGGCGGACGCGGATGCGGCCGCCGGCGTCTCCCATCACCGTGCCGCCGTAGTAGTGGTCGAGGATCCAGTGCCACGACCTGCCCTGGTCGACGGCCCACCCGAACGCACCCCACTGGCTCATCCCGCGACCGTGCCCGTACCCGAACCCCTCGACGACGACGGCGATGATGTCGTTCGGTGCTGCCTCGACGCGTCGTTCGGGCACACCGACCGCGACCGGCAGGACGGACAGCACGGTCCCCAACACGAGCCACAGCCGGCGCACGCCCCAACGGTAACCCGGCGTCACCGCGGCTCGTCCGTCAGGGGACGTGCTCGACGGCGAGGCGGTCGACGAGATCGTTCATCGGGTCGCCGCTGTGCCCCTTCACCCACCGGAACGTGACGTCGGCGTTCTGCACGAGCTCGATCAACGGCTTCCAGAGATCATCGTTGGCCACCGGTTGGCGCTTCGAGTTGCGCCAGCCGTTGCGCTCCCACTTCTTCCACCAGCCATCGCGGAAGCAGTTCACCACGTAGGTGGAGTCGGACACGATCTCGATCGGGGTCGCGACATCGCGATGGGTCCGGAGCGCGTCGAGCACGGCGTAGATCTCCATCCGCTGGTTCGTCGTGCGCGCCTCGCCGCCGGCGCCGCTGGGTTCGCCCGAGGGCGATACCGCCCACCCCCAGCCCCCCGGCCCGGGATTGCCGCTGCAGGCTCCGTCGGTGTAGATCACGAGTGGGGAGGTGGACATCTATCGGGGCTCCAGGTCGAGGGCGGCACGGATCAGTTCTTCTCCGAGATAGTCGGTGGCGATCGCCGTCGCCACCTCCGGCGTCCAGTGCACGCCGTCGGGGCGGGCCTCGCGGTCGAACTGCAGATCGGCGGTGTGACCGGCGAGATCGACGGTGTACACGTCGCCGGGGTGCGCCGCCGCGAGCCCCTCCATGATCCCGTACATCACCTCGTGCAACGCCGGGTCGTCGGTCTCGTGCTGTTCCCACTTGGGATACGGGTTGGTGTGACGGATCCACGCCACGGTGACGCCCCGGTCGAGGAAGCTCTGGGTCATCGAGGTCAGTTCGGCGGCGACGTAGGCGGCGACGTCGTCGTCGAGCACGGTGCCTTCCATCCCGTCGGGCCACCGGCGCGCGGCGACGTCCCACGAGGTGGTCATCAACGCCACCACGTCGACCTGCTTCTCGGCGGCGAGCTCGGGCAGGTGGACGTGCGCCCAGTGGCCGCAGCCCGGCTGCCAGTCGACCTCGAGGGTGGTGTAGTTGCCGCCCCGGACGAACCCGCAGCCAGGACCGGCGCTGACCTCGGTCTCGGCCAGCGCAGGATTGGCCGCGCTCCAACTCAACAGGCCGCTGCCGAGTGCCTCGGCCGTCGAGTCGCCGGCGAGGAGGATCCGCACCGGTCGGGGCAACCCCTCGGGCAGCGGCGGCTGCGGCGCGATCGTGGTGGTCGTGGTGGAGGTGCTCGCCGGGACGGCCGCTGCGGGTACCGGCGCCGCAGCGGCAGTGTCGGGATCGGCACTCCCGGACGGCGCGGTCGCACCTGCGTCGGCGACCGCCGATGCGGTCGTCGGGGTCGACATCGTCGGGGCGGTCGTCGACCCGGTCGAGGACCCGGTCGAGGTCGCCGGGGACACGGGCGCGAGCGGCACGAGGGTGCCCTCCGCGGTCTCGATCCCTGCGGCGCCGGCGACCTCCTCGTCGATGCTCCAGTACTGGCTGCCCGCCGCAGGCACGACCAGGACGGCGCCGAGCACCATCGCTGCGGTGAGTCCGATGCCGCCGAACGCGGTGGCACGGCGGGAGATGCCCGCGGCGTGCCGCACCGGCCGCTCGAGGACGACGAAGGAGACCGCGGCGATGGCGAACGTGATGGCGAGCCGCGCCGCGAGCAGTGGGACGCCGTCCCAGCCGGTGCGGTTCTCGTCGAGGACGACGAACACCGGCCAGTGGTACAGGTACACGCCATAGCTGACGGTGCCGATCCAGACGAGCGGCGACACCGCCAGCACGCGCCGCAGGGGGCCGTCCGCCTGCAGGCCCAACAGCAAGGCGGCGCTGACGACGGCGACGAGCGGGAGCGCGCCCGAGTAGGCAGGCCCACCGGTCGCCGGGAAGAACACCACCATCGCCCCCAGCCCGACCAGGGCGACAGGCGCCAGCCACGACCATGTGTGCCGCACGGAACGCCCGGCGAGCAGCACCGCCAACGACGCACCCATGAGGATCTCAGCGGCCCGCGCCGGGGTTGCCCAGTAGGCGGCGTCGGCACCCCAGACGGCGGCGATCACCGGCGCCGCGATCGCGCTGAGGGCGGTGAGGACGAGCACCGTCCCCCGCCGGGCGCGGGCGGACCGGCCGACGGCCACACCGATGCCGATGAACGCGAGCGGCCACAGCCAGTAGAACTGCTCCTCGATCGCCAGCGACCAGTAGTGCTCGAGCGGCGACACCGTGCCCGTCGCCTCGTCGAACAGCTCCTGGTAGGAACCGTCGCCGAACAGGAACACCCAGTTGGCCACCTGGAGGAGCGCGCCGATCGCGTCGCGGCGCAACGTCGACACCCCCTCGAACCAGTCGGTGAGCGCAGCGATCGCCAGCACGCCGGCGATGCACGCCAGGCTGGCGGGGAGGAGTCGCCTGACGCGGCGCGCATAGAACCGCGACACGCCGACCCGGCCGGTGCGCTCGACCTCCACCACCAGTAGCGACGTGATCAGATAGCCGGAGAGCGTGAAGAACACCGAGACGCCCAGGTACCCGCCGGAGAACCCTGGCACCTCGCCGTGGAACAGCAGCACGGCGATGACGGCGAGTGCTCGCACGCCGTCCAGGGCGGGTTGGTAGGGCAGCGAGCGCCCCGCGGGTGACTCGCCCGACGCGGCCTCGACCGGCTGCTCGCGAAGGGTCATGGCGCGCCCGAGTGTACGACGGCACTTGGGCGGCCGGAAGGCACCGCAGTACCATGGATCGTCGATGAGGGGATGCGGACCTCGGGGTGCGACAGGGGGTCGGGCCCGCGCCACGGCCCTGTTGGTGTTGGCGCTCGTCGCCACGCTCGTGCCGACGCTCGGTTCGCGCGACGAGCGCGCCGAAGCATCGCCGCTGGTCCTTGGCCTGTCGAGCGGGGTGAACGGACCGCTGGGCGCCGTCAGCGTCGTCGGCGACTCGGTGCTGATGGGCGCCGGGCTGTTCAGCCCGACGATCGTCGATCGACTCGTCGCCCAGGGCTACGGACCGATCCGCTACCAGGCGGCGGCCGGGATGAGCACCGGCAAGTTCAACGTCCCGACCGGCGCCCGCGCCAGCTGGTGGATCCAGCACTGGCGGAGCCAGGGGTGGGATGCCCCGACCGTGATCGTCAACGTCGGCGCGAACGATCAAGGGCTGTGCAACGGCAACTACCAGTGCGCCTACGACAGCGTCGTGCACATGGTCGACACGATCGGCGCGAACCGTCAGATCTGGTGGCCGTTGGCCACCGCCGAGCCGCGCTACGCCCACCGTGTCGGTGTGTGGAACTCGGCGCTCAACGCGGTCGCCGCCCAGCGACCGAACCTCCACGTCTGGAACTGGCCGGCCGTCATGGCGGGCGGCGGCTTCCCCAGCCACGACAACATCCACCTCTCCCCCGACGGGTATCGGAAGCGGTCGGTGCTGATGGCCGCTGAGGTGGTCAACGCGACGGCGAAGGCCAGCCGCACCGGCGGTGACGCGCCGTTGCCCACGCCCACGGCGGCGGCCACCCGCTACCGCGCCCTGACGCCGACGCGGATCATCGACACGCGCCAGGACCCGCCCGGGCGACGCCCGTCCCGCACCACCGTGCGCGTCGACTTCGGCTCGGCGATCCCACCCGACGCCAAGGCGGTCGCCGTCAGCGTCACCGCCGCCGAACCATCGAAGGACGGCTACCTCCGCGCCTTCCCGTGCGGCGGGGCCTCGGCGGCGTCGACCGTCAACTACACGCGCAACGTGTCGCGTGGCGCGATGACCATCGCCCCGCTCGGCGACGGCGCCGACATCTGCGTCTACGCCCACGGTGAGACCGACGTCATCGTCGACCTCCAAGGTGTTTTCCTCCCGCCGACGTCGTCCCTTGCGACGGCCGGCTTCTCGCCCCTCCCGGCGCCACAGCGCCTGCACGACACGCGCAACACCGGTCGCGCCGGCACGATCACGATCGCCGCGCCGGCCGGCGCCACGGCCGTCGCCGTGAACCTCACCGCCGTCAACGGGGGGCGGGCCGGTTGGCTCCGGGCATTCCCGTGCGGCAGCTCCACCGGGGTGTCCAACGTCAACTATCGGGCCGGCGAGGCGGTCGCAGGTGCGGCGTTCGTCCCGGTCTCGGCCGCCGGCACGTTCTGCGTCACGTCGAACAAACCGGTCGACATGGTCGTCGACCTGACCGGCGTGTTCCGGGCCTCGGGTGGGCTGTCCTTCCGACCGGTGAGCCCGACGCGGATGCTGGACACGCGCGACGGGAAGGGTGGGTGGTCGCCGATCATGGGCAGCGGCCAGGCGATCGACTTCCGCGTCGCGCCCTCCGCCGCGAAGGCGGTCACCGGCACGGTGGCGACGATCAACCCGCGCCGCGACGGGTACGTCACCGGCTACGGCTGCGGTAACCGCCCGCCGACCTCGACCGTCAACGGGTCGCCCCCGTTCGTGCTCGCCAACTCGCTCACCACCGGCATCTCCGCCACCGGTCGGCTGTGCCTGTTCTCCCAGCGGACGACCCAGCTGATCTTCGACACGACGGGATGGTGGGTCGCGTGAGCAGGGTCGGGCGCGGTGCGCTCGCGCTCTGTCTGTTCATCGGGCTCCTCGCCGTCTCGGTGGCCGACGACGACGTCGCCGAGGCGGCTCCGCCCGAGCAGCGCGTGCTGATGGTCAGCGACTCGGTCGGACTCGGTGCCCGCGCTGCGCTGCCTGCTGCCTTCCCGGCGCACTGGGACGTCAACGTCATCGGGACGCCGGCGATGTTCGTCGAGCAGCTCGAAGCGTCCCACGTCAAGCCGTTCCTGGCGGCGAACCGTTCGCGGGTCGGCGACCACGTCGTGATCGCCGGCGGGTACAACTACCCGTACTGGGATCCGGCGCGGTTCGATCGCTCGATCGACTCGATGATCGCCACGCTCACGGCGGCCGGCGTCGAGCACATCTACTGGGTCACGCTGCGCGAGGTGAAGCCGCAGTACATCAGCGGTGCGGCGTGGCGGCAGGTCCAGCCGTACTACTGGTACTTCCCCACGGTCAACCAGCACCTGGAACGAGCCGTCGCCCGTCACCGCAACCTCACGCTCGTCGACTGGGCCGCCAACGCCGACCAGCCCGGCCTGACGTACGACGCGATCCACCTCAACACCACCGGCGCTCGGCTCTACAGCTCGCTGGTCGCCCGTGCGGTCCACAACTCCAACTCCCGTCAGCCGAACCGTGCCGTGCTGCGGGTGCCGGTCGGCAATGCCGACGCGGTGTCGCTCAACCTGACCGCCACCGGCACGCGGCACGACGGCTACTTCAGCGCCTATCCGTGCGACGGCACGCGGCCGGTCGTCAGCAACCTCAACCACGTCCGCGAGCACACCGTGGCGTCGTCGGCGATCGTGCCGGTCGGACCGAGCGGTGACGTGTGCGTCTACAACCACACCGCGTCGCAGGTGATCGTCGACATCACCGGCAGGTTCACGGCGGGGGCCGACATCGCGCCCGGCAGCCCGCGGCGATTGTTCGACGCCCGCGAGGTCGCCGGCGGCCGCCGGGCGACCCCGGGGCAGCCGATGCGCCTGCGCGTGTCCGACGGCAGCGCCGAGGCGGTGGTGCTCACGGTCACCGCGGTCAACGGCGCCCGCACGGGCTTCGTCAGCGTGCACAAGTGCGGCACCACCGCGCGCACCTCGACGGTCAACTTCCGTCCGGGCGTACCGACGCCGAACACCACCATCGTGCGCCCCGACGCCAACGGCGACATCTGTCTCACCGCGTCGCAGCCGGTGCACCTGATCGTCGACCGTTTCGCCTCGCGCGGGCCGGACACCACCGTCGAGGTCGTCGAGCCGTTCCGCGACCTCGACACCCGCACCACCGGCTTCGTGCCCGGAGCGGGCAAGGTCGTCAAGCTCGACACCGACGCGATGGCGCTGGCGGGCGATCCCGCCGACGGCCTGGCGTTCAACCTCACGATCGATGCGGCGCAGCGCGACGGCTTCGCCACGGCCTACGGATGCGCCGGCGGCCTCCCGCCCACGTCCAGCGTGAACTACCCGCGGACGACACCGATCGCCAACTTCGTGATCGTCGAACCGGATGCCAACGGCGACATCTGCATCTACACGCAGCGCGCCGCTCACGTCATCGTCGACGTCCTCGGCACCACGGGCGCCGGGTTCCAGGGCTTCCGGCCGCAGCGTCTCGTCGACACCCGCGGCTGACGGCGCGGTGCCGGGTGCCGATCGGCGCCGATCGGCGCCGCCGAAAGGTCCCGTCAGGTTCGTGATCTGATGTTCATCGGGCGCCCGGAGGGTACCCATCGGTAACCATGCGAGACTGGCGGCCATGATCTTCGACGGTCACGTACACCAGCTCCCCGACATCGACCCCGGCGAAACGAGCGAGTGGCTCGACAGCCTCGACGCGGTGGTCGAATCCCAGGGCAAGTCCCGCGCCCGCTACCTCCTGTCGCGGCTGATGGAGCGGGCACAACAGACGCAGGTGTCGTTCCCCGCCACGGTCTCGACCCCCTACGTCAACACCATCCCCCGCGAGGAAGAACCGTGGTTCCCGGGCGACGAGCACATCGAACGCCGGATCCGCGCCTTCGTGCGCTGGAACGCCGCGGCGATGGTCGTGAAGGCGAACAAGTTCGCCGACGGCATCGGCGGGCACCTGTCGACGTTCGCCAGCTCGGCGTCGCTCTACGAGATCGGCTTCAACCACTTCTTCCGCGGCAAGGACGACGGCACGCCGGGCGACCACGTCTACTACCAGGGCCACGCCGCGCCGGGCATCTACGCCCGCGCCTACCTCGAGGGCCGCCTCACCGAGGACGACCTCGACCACTTCCGGCGCGAGATCGGCCGCGGTGGACGCGGGTTGTCGTCGTACCCGCACCCGCGGCTGATGCCCGAGTTCTGGGAGTTCCCGACGGTGTCCATGGGTCTCGGACCGATCACCGCGCTGTACCACGCCCGCTTCAACCGGTACCTCAAGAACCGCGAGATCGACGACACCAGCGACAGCCGGGTCTGGGCGTTCCTCGGCGACGGTGAGTGCGACGAGCCCGAGACGCTGGGAGTGATCTCGCTGGCCTCGCGCCAGCAGCTCGACAACCTCGTGTTCGTGGTCAACTGCAACCTGCAGCGTCTCGACGGCCCGGTGCGCGGCAACGGCAAGGTCATCCAAGAGCTCGAAGCCGTGTTCCGCGGCGCCGGCTGGAACGTGATCAAGGTCGTCTGGGGTTCGAAGTGGGACGAGCTGCTCGCCCAGGACAAGGACGGCGTGCTGCTCAACAAGATGAACACCACGGTCGACGGCGAGTTCCAGCGGTACGCCGTGGAGAGCGGCGACTACATCCGCAACAGCTTCTTCGGTCCCGACGAGCGGCTGCGCCAGATGGTCGCCCACCTCGACGACCACGAGCTGCGCAACCTGCCGCGCGGCGGTCACGACTACCGCAAGCTGTACGCCGCGTACAAGGCGGCCACCGAGAACCTCGGTTCGGGCCGGCCCACCGTGATCCTGGCCAAGACGGTCAAGGGCTGGACGCTCGGCGAGGGCTTCGAAGGTCGCAACGCCACCCACCAGATCAAGAAGATGACGACCGACCAGCTGCTGCAGATGCGCGATCGGCTGCACCTCCACGACGAGATCCCGGAAGAAGCGCTCGCCGAGGGGGTCCCGCCCTACTTCCGACCGTCGAAGGACTCGATCGAGTACCAGTACATGATCGAACGGCGCAAGGCGCTCGACGGCTTCATCCCGCGGCGTTCCACGGTGGCACGGCGGCAACTGCAACAGCCGAAGGACGAGTCGTTCCAGGAGCTGCGCGAGGGGTCGCACGGGCTCGAGGTGTCGACCACGATGGGCTTCACCCGCCTGCTGCGCAACCTCTGCCGCGACGAGAACGTCGGTCCGCGCGTCGTGCCGATCGTGCCCGACGAGGCCCGCACGTTCGGGATGGACGCCTTGTTCCGCGAGCTGAAGATCTACGCCTCGCAGGGCCAGAAGTACCAGCCGGTCGACCACGACC
>CAYGLH010000067.1:9110-12557 GCA_964350535.1 uncultured Ilumatobacteraceae bacterium | reverse complement strand
TAGCCCTCCATGAACGCGAGCGACGACAACTGGATCAGGTTCTTGTAGCCCTCGTTGTTCTCCGCCAGGAGAATGAGGTGGTAGTAGAGCTTGTTCCCCGACTGGGTCTCGCCGCCCGAGTCGTCGACCCGCCCCCGCCGGGTCGGCCGCTCGCTCCGGTGGTCGTGGGCCATGTAGGCCTCGGTCCCGATGATCGGCTTGATCCCCTGTGCGCGGCACTCCTTGTAGAAGTCGAGCGTGCCGTACATGTTGCCGTGATCGCTGATGCCGATCGCCGGCTGCCCGTCCTCCACCGCCTTGGCCACCAGCTCCGGCAGGCGCGCCGCGCCGTCGAGCATCGAGAACTCGGTGTGGACGTGGAGGTGGGTGAACGAATCGGGCACGGTCGGGGATTACAACGATGGGATTTGTCGACCCTATCAGTCGGTCGTCGGGTCGGACAGGGGGTCGATCAGAGATACGTGCCCGGGCGTTCCTGACGCTGCTCGGGCATCGGGCCCGGCGCCCCGCCGGGCAACTGGCGCATCCCCTGCAGCTGCTGTCGAGCCGCCACCTGTTGGGCGACGAGCGACGCCTGGATCCCGTGGAACAGCCCTTCGAGCCAGCCGACGAGCTGCGCCTTCGCGACCCGCAGCTCGGCCTCACTGGGGACCCCGTCGTTCATGTCCTGGTCGAAGGGACGGGTGAGGGTGTGCAGCTCGTCCTGCAGGTCGGGCGACAACGCGCTCGCCAGCTGGGCGATGGAGGTCTCGTACACCTCGGCCAGCCGCTCGCGCGACCCCTCGTCGAGGGAGGTCTCGCGCACCTCCTCCAGCAGGATGCGGATCATCGAGCCGATCCGCATCACCTTGGCCGGCTCGGTGATCGCACCCTCCGGTTCGGGCTCGACCTCGTCGCCCGTTCGGTCGTCGCGAACCTCGTCGGGGGTCACCACCTCCGACTCGGCGCGCTCGGGGGCGCCTGGCTCGTCGGGCATGGCGGTGGGGTCGGTCATGTCGTCGTTTCTACCGCAGGGCGGCGAGCAAGGGGACGTCGACCTCGGCGGGCGTCATCGAGCCGTGGCGACACACGAGCTCGAACGGGCCGCTGTCGGCGGGCTCGTGGAAGCTCACGGGCGCGTGCGCAACGATCGCCACGTCGCCGAGCCGCGCCTGGACGGGCGGTGCCACGACCGGCCCGAACCAGCGTTCGTCGAGCATCTGCTCCCGGGTGCGCACCCACGCCACGTCGCCGTACTCCTCGGCCGCACCCTTGGCCAGCGCGTCCACGTCCTCGGGACGGCAGTGCCACCACCGGAAGCGACCCTCGCCGGACTGCAGCGTGACCGCGGCGAGCAGCTCGGGATCGGGGACGACGATGTTGTCGCCGACGTGCACCTGCCCGTGGTCGGCGGTGATCAGCAACGCCGTGCCGGCCGGCAACCGACCGAGGATCTCGGCGACGAGCGCGTCGGCGAACCTCAGCTCGGCCTCGTAGAACGGCCCGAACCCGCGCTCGTGGGCGATCTTGTCGACGCCGCCGTAGTAGGCGTACACGAACCGCTCCCCCGCCTCCAGCTGCTGTGCCACCTCGACGCCGATCGACGACGCGGCACGCCAGCCGGCGGGCACCGAACCCCGCAGATGGGCCTCGCTGAAGGCCGATGTCTGCAGCTCGGCCGGGCTGACGACCGGCACGTGCACGCCGAGGAACGGCTCGAACGGCTGCAGGTCGCGCGGCGGGCGAGAGCGACGAACGGGCTGCTCGTCGACCATCCACCGCAGCACGTTCATCACCTCGCCCTGCACGGCCATGCGGTAGCCGATGAGGCCGTGTTCGCCCGGCGTGAGACCCGTGGCGATGGACGTCAGCGCGGTGGCCGTGGTGGTGGGTGCGACGGTCTGGATCGACCGGCCCGACATGGCGTGCAGCGTCGGGAGCTCGGTGCGGTGGTCCTGCAACTGGTGCCACCCGAGTCCGTCGAGCACCAGCAGCACCACCGCCTGCGCCTCGGCCGCCTCGGCGGGGAACCACGGCGGCAGATCGCTCGCCCAGTCCCCCGGGCCGAGCAACGCTGGGATGATCCCCCGCACGTTGGCACCCGCGTAGTCCGGGACGATCGGGAGCGGTGCCTCCATGCACGCGGACAGTAGCGCCCGCGAGCCGCCCGACGCAGCGTCGCCGCTCTGCGTCGTGGCGTCGTCGACCACGTAGGGTGGCCGACGTGCGGATCTCGACCCGGGGCGACTATGCCTGCAGGGCACTCCTGTCGCTGGCGCTGCATGCCGACGAGGGCACCCCCACCTCGGTGCGCGACATCGCCGAGCGCACGGGCCTCCCCCAGCCCTACCTCGAGCAGATCCTGCTGGCCCTGAAGGGTGCCGGCCTCGTCCGCTCCAAGCGCGGCGTCGGCGGTGGCTATGTGCTGGCCCGCGAGCCCGAGTCGATCCTGCTGTCCGAGATCCTCTCGGCGGTCGACGGGCCGATCACGCTCGGCGACTTCGGCCAGCCCCACCAGGACGGGGCCTGTGACCACGAGGGGCAGTGCGTGCTGCTGCACATCTGGGATCGCGCCGGCGAGCACATGCGCCGATATCTCGACGGATACACCCTCGCCGGCATCGCCGAGATCGCCCGCGGCGACGCCCCCTGGCCCTGACGGGTCAGACCGAGGCGGCGTCGATCCAGGACTGCAGGTCGGGGGCGAGGGCGCTCTCGAACGCCACCCGTTCGCCGGTGGCCGGGTGCTCGAACGCCAGCTCGGCAGCGTGCAGGAACGGCCGGGTGAGGCCGTGGGCCGGACGCCGCTGCCCGTAGATCGGGTCGCCGATCAACGGATGATCGATCGAGGCCAGGTGGACGCGGATCTGATGGGTCCGCCCGGTCTCCAGGCGGCACTCCAGTCGCGACACGACGGCAGGCGTGCTGTAGGTGCCGACGACGCGGTAGTCCGTGCGTGCCTCCCGTCCGCCCTCGACCACCGCCATCTTCAGCGGGTCGCGCCGGTCACGCCCGATCGGGGCGTCGATCACACCGTGCGGCGCTTCCGGCACCCCCCACACGACGGCGGCGTAGACACGGGTGGCGCTGTGGTCGACGAACTGGGCGACGAGCGCGTCCGCCGCGGCCTGGGTCCGAGCCACGACGAGCAGGCCGGACGAGCCGGCGTCGAGCCGGTGGACGATCCCCGGCCGCATCGGGTCGCCGACCGGGCCGATCTCGGGAAACCGCGCCAGCAGGCCGTTGACCAGCGTGCCGTCGGGGTTCCCTGCGCCGGGGTGCACGACGACGCCGGGCGGCTTGTCGACCACGATCACCTGGTCGTCGGCATGGACCACCTCGAAGGGCACCGTGTCGTCCGGGCCGGGCAAGGTCGGGCGCGGGAAGCCGGCAGGGTCGATCTCGACGGTCTGTCCCAGCTCCAGCCGGACCTTGCCGCTGTCGGCGGGGACCCCGTCGACGTGCACG
>CAYGLH010000067.1:4934-9100 GCA_964350535.1 uncultured Ilumatobacteraceae bacterium | reverse complement strand
CAGCGCCACGATCCGGTCGAGGCGCTCCCCCGCCAGCGCGTCGGGAATCGCCTCCCGGATCGGCTCGCTCACGCCTGCTCCGAGTCAGCCGCACCCGCCGGCGGCCCGGGCGGCGGCTCCACCGGCTGGGCATGTCGCGACTCGAGGATGGCGTTGAGGATCAACGCTGCAGCGCCCACGTTGACGGCGATGTCGGCGATGTTGAAGATCGGGAACCACTGGAAGTCGATGAAGTCGACCACCGAGCCGCGCAGCCACCCGTCGCCACGGAACAGGCGGTCGATGAGGTTGCCGGCCGCACCACCGATCACGCAGCCGATCCCGAACGTGCTCAAGCGGCTGCCGTCGCCGCGCAAGGAGATCAGCAGCCACACGATGACGCCCGTGGCGACGAGGCCGATCACCGGACCGAAGCCCGTCGCCGTCCCGAACGCCATCCCGCTGTTGAAGGCGAGGTTGAACTGCAGCGTCCAGATCACATGGACGACGTGACCGTCGGACAGGTTGTCGACCGCCCACTGTTTCGTGAGCTGGTCGCAGATGACGATGATCGCGGCGATCGTCAGCGGCGCGCGCCACGTGCGCAAGGACATCGCGTGCGGCTCGCCGGACGGTCAGCGACCGCCGATGCCGCTCACCTTCTCGGCGGCGAGCACGGTGGTCTCCGGGATCGCTTCGAGCCGCTCGCGCGGGATCGGCTGGCCCGACACCTCCGAGTAGCCGTACGTGCCGGCCTCGATGCGCGCCAGCGCGGCGTCGATGTCGGCGATCGACTGACGGGACTGACTCGACAGCACCCGGTCGAGGTCGCGCTGGACGACCATCGTGTCGCCCTCGCCGCCCTCGTCGTCGAACTGCACGTCGCCCATCTCGCCGTCTTCGATGAGGCTGATCGCTTCGTCCTCGAGACGGGTTGCCCGAGCCAGCTCACGCTCGCGGCGAGCGAGCAGCTCGTCGCGCTGGGCTTTCAGGAACTTCACGTCGAAGTCCTTGGTGTAGCTGATGCCGTCCTTGGTCGTGCCCCGCGGCTTCGGGATGTCGACGTGGTCCGGGCGGTCGTTGGTCAGGATCGACGGGGTCGTCGATGCTGCTTTCGCGTTCGTTCTCGTCACCTGGTTCGAAACCTTCTTGGTCGTCGTGGTCGCGGTCTTCTTCGCCGCTGTCTTCTTGGTGCTCGCCTTCTTCGGCGCCGACGCTCGCGCCGCGCCGGTCTTCTTGGCGGCCGATGTCTTCGCGGCGGACTTCTTGGCCGCCGAACGCGACGTGGCTGCCCGCTTCTTCGTCGCGGTCGTCTTGGCCGCCGACTTCTTCTTCGCGGCGGAGGTGGCGCTGGTCTTCTTGGCGGCGGTCTTCTTGGCCGCCGACTTCTTGGCGGCGGACTTCTTCTTGCCGGTGGTCTTCTTCGCTGCGGCCATGCGCCGTCCCCTCCGAGATCGGTGAGCGCAGGACTGTATCGGACGGAGGTCCGAATGCACCGGGTTTGCCGATGTCAGCCGGCGGAGGCAGCGGCGGGCGTCCGCACCACGACCGCCTGTGGCTCGACGCTGCTCTCGTCGGCGATCAGCTCGACCGTCGTCGCCAGCGTCTCGCCGGCGATGAGCTCCTCGTGGGCGGCGGCGGCGGCGACCACGTCGGGGGCGGCGGTGATCGTGAGCGCCACCCGGTCGGAGACGTCGAGGCCGGCGTCGCGACGGGCCTGCTGCACCACCCGGATCAGGTCGCGGGCGCGACCCTCCAGCTCGAGGTCGTCGGTGACGACGGTGTCGAGGGCGATCACACCACGCTGCCCGGGCAGGCTGGCGCTCGCCTGGTCGTCGCCGGCGACGAGGCCGAGGGTGTACTCGCCCTCGAGCAACGGGGTGCCACCGACCACGACGGTGCCGTCGTCGGCGACCTGCCAATCGCCCGCCTTGTGCGCCTTGATCACGGCCTGGACGTCCTTGCCCAGGCGTGGTCCAAGCTTGGCGGGGACCAGCTGGAGCTGCTCGGTGGCGATCGAGGCCACGTCGGACGTGAGGTCGACGCGCCGGACGTTGACCTCGTCGGCGATCACGTCGGCGAAGTCGGCGAGGAGCTCGGCGTCGGGGGTTGCCACGGTCAGGCTCGACAGCGGGAGCCGCACGCGGCGGCCGTGCGACTTGCGCACCGACAGCGTGGCGGAGCACACGTCGCGCACGAGATCCATGCGCTCGACCAGCTCGGCCTCGTCGGGCAGCTCGTCCGGGTCGGGCCAGTCGAGCAGGTGGACGCTGCTGTCGTCGTCCGGGTGCATGCCGCGATGGATCGCCTCGCTGATGAACGGGAGCAGCGGGGCGGCGACGCGCACGAGGACGGTCATCACGGTGTGGAGGGTGTCGATCGCCTCGCGGTCGCCGTCCCAGAAGCGTGCCCGGCTCCGACGCACGTACCAGTTCGTCAACGCGTCGAGGTAGTCGCGCACCACCTGGCAGGCGCCGAACAGGTCATACCGATCGAACGCGTCGCCGGCATCGACGACGAGCTGTCGCGTCTTGGACAGCACGTACTGGTCGAGACGGTTCGTCGAGTCGGTGCGGACGGTGCCGTGATGCCCGGCGGCGTTGGCGTACAGGGTGAGGAAGTACCAGGTGTTCCACAGCGGGAGCAGCACCTGGCGGACCGTGTCGCGCATCCCGGCCTCGGTGACCATGCCGTCGTTGCCGCGCAGGATGGCGGAGCTGAGCAGGTGCCAACGCATCGCGTCGGACCCGTGGGTGTCGAACATGACGCGCGGGTCCGGGTAGTTGTCGAGGCTCTTCGACATCTTCTGCCCGTCGTCGCCCAGCACGATCCCGTGGCTGACGCAGTTGGCGAACGCCGGCCGGTCGAACAGCGCTGTGGCCAGCACGTGCAGCGTGTAGAACCACCCGCGCGTCTGGCCGATGTACTCGACGATGAAGTCGCCGGGATAGTGGTGCTCGAACCACTCGGTGTTCTCGAACGGATAGTGCACCTGAGCGAAGGGCATCGACCCCGACTCGAACCAACAGTCCAGCACCTCGGGCACGCGGCGCATCGTCGACCGACCGGTCGGGTCGTCGGGGTTGGGGCGCGTCAGCTCGTCGACCATCGGCCGGTGCAGGTCGTCGACCGCCACGCCGAAGTCGCGCTCGAGATCGGCGATCGAGCCGTACACGTCGATGCGCGGGTAGGCCGGGTCGTCGGAGCGCCAGACCGGGATCGGTGATCCCCAGAACCGGTTGCGGCTGATCGACCAGTCGCGAGCGTTCTCCAGCCACTTGCCGAAGCTGCCGTCCTTGATGTGCGCCGGCTGCCAGGTGATCTGCTGGTTCAGCTCGACCATCCGGTCGCGGAACTTGGTGACCTCGACGAACCACGAGGAGATCGCCCGGTACACCAGTGGCTCGGCGCAGCGCCAACAGTGCGGGTACGAGTGGTCGTAGGTCTCGTGCCGCAGCACGATCCCGCGGTCCTTGAGGTGCCGGATCACGTCGGGGTTGGCGTCGAAGACGTGCATCCCGGACCAATCGCGGACCTCGGGCGTGTACCGGCCGTGTTCGTCCATCGGACAGATCGTGACGATGCCGGCGGCGTTCGCGACCAGCTGGTCGTCCTCGCCGAACCCGGGCGCGAGGTGCACGATGCCCGTGCCGTCGTCGGTGGTGACGAAATCGCCGGCGAGCACCTGGAACGCGTGGTCGTTGTCGGCGCAGTAGTCGAACCTCGGCGTGTCGCGCCGGCCGCCGAGCTCGGAGCCCTTGACGGTGCCGACCCGTTCGGCCGCGGCGAGCTCGCGCTCGTAGTGCGCCAACCGGGCCTCGGCGAGGATCCAGCGCACCCCGTCGAGCTCGACGATCGCATAGTCGACGTCGGGGCCGACCGCCAGCGCGAGGTTGGAGGGCAACGTCCATGGGGTGGTCGTCCAGGCCAGCAGCCGTTCGCCCGTGTCGAGCTCGAAGCCGACGGTGAGCGCCGGGTCCTGACGATCCCGGTACACGTCGTCCATCCGCGTCTCGGTGTTGCTGAGCGGCGTCTCGCAGCGCCAGCAGTAGGCAAGCACGCGGAACCCCTCGTAGATCAGCCCCTTGTCCCACAGCGTCTTGAACGCCCACATGACGCTCTCCATGTAGGAGGTGTCGAGCGTCTTGTAGTCGTTGACGAAGTCGACCCAACGGGCCTGACGCGTG
>CAYGLH010000067.1:0-4924 GCA_964350535.1 uncultured Ilumatobacteraceae bacterium | reverse complement strand
GACGCCGAGCTCCTTTTCGACGTGCATCTCGGCGGGGAGCCCGTGGCAGTCCCATCCGAAGCGACGCTCGACACGGCGACCCGCCATCGTCTGGTAGCGCGGGATGGCGTCCTTGACGAACCCGGTCAGCAGGTGTCCGTAGTGCGGCAGACCGTTGGCGAACGGCGGACCGTCGTAGAACACGAACTCGTTGTCGCCGTCGACTCCGGCCGGCCGTTGGTCGATCGAGCGCTGGAACGTGTCGCCATCGTCCCAGAACCCGAGGATGTCGACCTCGAGCGCGGGAAAGTTCGGTTGCGGGTCGACGGTGGGATACGACACCCCTGCGATGCTACCGACGCGAGATCGACCGACGACCGGGCGTCGGTCGACGCTTCAGCTCTGATCGTCGAAGCGCAGTGTGAAGCCCTCGGCGGGCGTTTCCGCCGCAGGATCGGCCGCGGGGCCGGGCCGATCGGGGGCCGTCGATTCGCCCGGATCGTCCGGGACGACGTCGGGCGCGTCGCTGTGGGACGCGTCGGTCGCCCCGACCGAGAAGTCCGGCTCGAACTCACCGGTGTCGTCGCCGTCGTCGCCGTTCGGGTCGGCGACCGCCCCGTCGACGTCGTCGTCGAGCTCGCCAGGGTCGTCGTCGATGTCGTCGCCGGTGATCGCAGTGTCGGTGATGTCGGTGTCGTCGGCGATGTCGGTGCCGGTGGCCGCCGCGGACAGGACCGGCCGGTGCACCTCCCCGAGACCACCCGGGACTCGCTCGGCCATCTCGACCAGCGAGGAGGCGGTCTCGCGCAACCGATCGCGCTGGGCGTCGAGGAACTTCTCGAGGTGGTCGACGTCGGACTCGAGGAAGTCCCGCCGCGCCATCAGCTCGCTGACGTCGGACTCGAGCGTGCGGCGCTCCTCCTCACCGACCGAACGCGCCTCGACGCGCGCCTCCTCGAGCAGTTGCGCCGCCGACGCCTGCGAGCTCGCCATGGACGCCTCGGCTTCGGAGCGGGCTTCGGCCAGCAGGCGGTCGGCCTCGGCGCGGGCATCGGCAACGGTGGTGTCGGCGGTGCGCTGCGCGAGCAGCAGCGTCTTGGTGATCGCCTCGGCCTGTGCGCTGGTCGGCTCGCTGTCGGTGGCGGCCGGTGTCACGGCCGGCTGCTCGCCCTGCGCCTCGGTGACCTCCTGCAGTCGGTGCACCGCGGCGCGGGCCCGCGCCTCCATCGCCGTGGCGTGGTTCTGCGCCCGCTCGAGCTCGGAGGCGACCTGCTCGAGGAACACGCGGACCTCGTCGGGGTCGAGGCCCTTCCGGATCGTCTTGAACTGCGCCCCCCGGACACTTTGCGGAGTCATGTCCACGCGGGTGCTCAGTCCTGATGCTCGTCGTAGCGCGGCTGGCTGGAGCGCGGCTTCAGCAGGTACACGCCCGTGGCCACCTTCTCCATCGTGCCGTCGAGGGCGTAGCAGATCCCGCTGGCGAAGTCGATCAGGCGCCGCGCCACGCCGCGCTCGGTGCCTTCGAGGTTCATGATCACCGGCTGGCCGTCCTTGAAGGAATCGGCGACCTCTTGGGCCTGGTCGAACCTCCGGGGCCGGACGGTGTGGGGCTCCATCGATCCTCCTGGGACACTGCGCAGCGTCGGCTGAGTCGGGTTTTGCGGCGTCGGCGCCGGTCGGATGTGGACGCCGGAGTCGTCGCTCCGACCGTTGGTGCCGGAGCTCCCCGCCTGACGCCGGGGCGACGCCTCGAAGTCCTTCGACGGGAAGCTGGGACGGGGCTGGGGCTGGACCGTGCGCACGTCCGAGCCGGGCTCGGGCTCCCAACCACGTTGGTTGCGCCCGCCCTGACCGCGCGCGTCGACGTCACGCGGCGCGCGCTGACGCGGGTCGATGTCGCCCGTGTAGTCGTCGTCGTACCCGTCGTAATCGTCGTATGCGTCGTCAGGACCGAGACCCAGATAGTCCATGGTCCGCTTCCAGAGTGACATCCAATCCTCCTGCTGGCAGGCTACAACACGCCCTCTGCGAACGGGTGGACAGCCGTGTCGGGGGTCACCCCGGACGAGCCCCGAAGAGCGCCGTGCCGATGCGCACCTCGGTCGATCCTTCCTCGAGCGCGATCTCCGCGTCGTGGGTCATCCCCATCGAACATTCGGCGAGGTCGTGGCGGTCGACGAGGGCCCGGAGCTGCCCGAAGGCGCGACGGGTCGCGGCCGGCGTGCCGCCGGTGGGGCCGATCGTCATCAGCCCCTCCACCGCCAGACCCCGGTCGCGGGCTCGCGCCAGGAGGTCGGCCAACGCGGCGGGAGCCACGCCTGCCTTCTGGTCCTCGTCGGTGGTGTTGACTTGCAGCCGGACGCGCCCGCCGGGTGCGCGTTTGGCCACCTCGTCGACGATCGACGCTCGGTCGAGCGTGCCCCAGACCGTGACGAGCTCGGTGAGCTGACGGACCTTGTTCGACTGGAGGTGGCCGATGAAGTGCACGTCGGGCCGGAGCCGTTCGATCGTCGCCCGCTTCGCCACCACCTGCTGGGCGTAGTTCTCACCGACCGCCGCGAGCCCGCACCCGACCGCCGCCTCGATGGCGGACCCGTCGAACCCCTTGGTCACCGCCACGATCCGCACCGCTGCATCGGACGGGCGGGCCACCGCGGCCAGCCGGTCGCGAACCGCCACGAGGCGTGCGGCGACCGCGTCGCCGTCCACCGCGGCGAGATCGTCGCTCATCGGTGCTCGCTCCAGACGACGAGGGCGTGTCGGCCTGTGTCCCGTCGCACGCGGTGCGAGTACCAGCGTTCGGGTTGGCAGCCCGTGCACCCACCGACCTCGGTCGGGTGCAGGCCCCGACGGCCGAGCGCGTGCCGCAGCGCCGACGGGACGTCGAGCGCTCGTGTTCCGGTGTTCGTGGTCCCGACGATCTCGTCGACCGGAGCGCCGACGCCCGCCGCCACGCGTCGCAGGTCGGCCTCGCCGAACTCGTAGCAGCACGGCCCGATCAGCGGCCCGCAGACGGCCTCGATCGGCCGCTCGCCTGCAGCACTGATCGCCTCGACGGCGATGTCGACGATCCCCGCGGCGAGACCGGCCCACCCGGCGTGGAACGCCACGAGCGTCCCGCCGTCGCCGAGCACCCCCACGGGTGCACAGTCGCCGACCCAGACCGCGAGCCGCCGACCGGCGCGCCGCGTCAGCAGCACGTCGCCGCGACCGAGGATCGTCGGCATGGCCGACGACGGCGGGCCGCCCAACGCATCGAGGGCCGTGTCGACGTCCACCATCTCGGTGCCGTGGACCTCGTCGAGCATCGCCCAGCGTTCACCCGCGAGCGCGGTCTGGCGTGCCGCCAGCACGTCGCGCGGGACCTCGAGTGGATGCACGTCGCCGATGTTGCGGTCGGCGAGCGCGAACGCCAGGCGGAAACCCGTGCCGGCCGTCGTCGCGGCGGGCTGCACGCGGCCTACTTGAGGAACGATGGGACGTCGAAGTCGTCGTCGTCTTCGGCGAGGGGATCCTCTTCGGGCTCCTCGCCGAACAGCTCGGTGATGCGGGTGGGCGATGTGCGCGGCGTCTCGCCACCTGCCAGACCGGCATCGGCCGGCGGGCCGTCGACCTGGTCGAACCCGGCGGCGATGACGGTGACGCGCACCTCGTCGCCCATCTCGTCGTCGATCACGGTGCCGAAGATGATGTTGGCGTCGGGGTGGGCGACGCCGTGGATCACCTCGGCGGCCTCGTTGACCTCGAACAGACCCAGGTCGCTGCCGCCGGCGATCGACAGGAGGATCCCCCGGGCGCCCTCGATGGAGGCCTCGAGCAGCGGGCTGGAGATCGCACCCCGGGCGGCGTTGAGGGCTCGGCCCTCGCCGGTGGCGTTGCCGATGCCCATGAGGGCGGAGCCGGCATCGCTCATGATCATCTTCACGTCGGCGAAGTCGGTGTTGATCACGCCGGGCGTGGTGATGAGGTCGGTGATGCCCTGCACGCCCTGGAGCAGGACCTCGTCGGCCATCTTGAAGGCGTTGATCATCGACGTCTTCTCGTTCGACACGGTCAGCAGCCGGTCGTTGGGGATGACGATCTGGGTGTCGACCTTCTCCTTGAGGCGCTGGATGCCCGACTCGGCCTGCACCGAGCGGCGGCGCCCCTCGAAGGCGAACGGGCGGGTGACCACACCGATGGTCAGGGCGCCGATGCCCTTGGCGATCTCGGCGATGACCGGCGCGGCGCCGGTGCCGCTGCCGCCGCCCTTGCCGGCGGTGATGAAGACCATGTCGGCCCCCTGGAGGACCTCCTCGATCTCCTGGCGGTGCTCCTCGGCGGCCAGGCGACCGACCTCGGGGTCGCTGCCGGCGCCGAGGCCCCGGGTGAGCTCGCGGCCGATGTCGAGCTTGATGTCGGCGTCGGACATCAGCAGGGCCTGGGCGTCGGTGTTCACCGCGATGAACTCGACGCCCTTCAGCCCGGCGTCGATCATGCGGTTGACGGCGTTGACGCCGCCGCCACCGATGCCCACCACCTTGATGACCGCGAGGTAGTTCTGGGGATTGCCGGCCATGGGTGCTACCTCCACACGGGGGTGGTCGGATCGGGGACCCTCGACCAACGGTGGAGGGTGGGTGAACCTGGATGAACGCTCGACATGCTACTCGCCGGGGGTGGGGGCAACGGTGGTTGCTCGGGGAACGGTGACGTCGATGACGCCGACCTGGCTCCGGTCGACCTCGGCCAGCACGGCCCCGAGCGCATCGGCCTTGGGGCCGGCCTGGCGCTCGTCGCCCCAGCGGACCTCCACGCCGTCGTCGAGCACGAGGGTCACCAGGCCGTCGTCGGCGCCCGCCTCGGCCACCTCGGCGCGCAGGTCGTCGGGAAGCCCCGCCAGCACGGCCACCACGGGGGCGCTCCGGTCGGCCACCGCCTCGCCCACCCGGGGCGCGGCACCCCG
>CAYGLH010000066.1:1408-12562 GCA_964350535.1 uncultured Ilumatobacteraceae bacterium | reverse complement strand
CGGCGGCGACATGGACTTCTGATCGACACGGCGTTCCCCGCCGTCATGGCGTTCCCCGGCCACGCAGGCCGGGCGTGGGCGTGGGCGCTCGCTCCGTGGCGCTCTGCTCGCTCGCATGTCGACGTCGACCTCTGCGAGCGGCGGGGCCGCCGAGGCGTTCGGTCGGCGGTTACGTCAGGCGTTCGGGGGCGTAGACGTTGAAGTCGTCGTCGCGGAAGAACGCGGCGAGGACGAGGTTGGCCGTGCGCGCCGCGTCGACCGCGAGTGAGGTGGGCGCGCTCACCGCCACCAGCGTCCCGAACCCGGCCGCCCACGCCTTCTGCACCATCTCGATGCTCGCCCGGCCGCTGACGAACAGGCCGAGCTCGTTCGCCGGCAGGTCGGGGGTCGCCGCGTCGAGGAGCAGCGCGCCGATCACCTTGTCGACGGCATTGTGGCGGCCCACGTCCTCGCGCACGAGAAGCAGGTTCCCGGCGCCGTCGAAGGCCGCTGCGGCGTGGACCGCGCCGGTCGAGGCGAACAGGGGCTGCGCATCGCGCGCCTCGCGGGCAACCTCCGCCACCGTGTCGAGGTCGGGCAACGGTCGCGACGGCAGCGGCGCAAGACGGCCGACGAGGTCGTCGATCTGATCGGACCCGCACAGCCCACAACTCGACGAGACGTTGCCCAAGCGGGGCGTCGGCGCCGGCGCGCGTCCGTCGGTCTCGATGGTCACGACGTTGAACGCGGTCCCGACGGCGCTGCCCTCCGCGCAGTACCGAACGCCGGTGATGGGTGCGCCGGCGAGCAGCCCGTCGGTGAAGCAGAAGCCCGCAGCCAACTCGAAGTCGTGGCCCGGAGTGCGCATCGTGGTGGCGACGGGGACGCCGTCGAGCTGGATCGTCATCGGCTCCTCGACCACGAGCTCGTCGGGCCGCCGCGCCACGCGGCGCTCACCGGGTGCACCGTCGACCCGCGACACGATCCGCGTCTCGCTTCGTCGCCGGCCAGCCACCGCGTCACCCTAACGACACCCACCCGTCGTCACCCCGTGCCCCGCCGATCGCCCGCTCGTCTGCCGCGCGGTCGCTGCTCGCGATCGCAGGGTCGGCTCGTAGCCTCTGGCACATGCGTACCGAAGTCGGTCTCAACGTCGTCCACCTCTTCGCGCGGACCGGTGGCGACATCGATCGCGACGCCGTCCTCGCGGCGATCGAGGCGGCCCGCGGCGACGAGTGCCAGGTGATCGTGGCGTCGATCCTCGGTCACAAGGCCGACGTGTGCTTCATGACGCTCTGCACGGACTGGACGGTGCAGCGCCGGTTCCAGACCGCGCTGGCGGCGGCCGGGGTGCCGATCGTCGACAGCTATGTGTCGATCACCGAGGTCAGCGAGTACGCCAAGGGGATGCCCGAGCACATGCTCAACGCCCGGCTGTACCCCGACCTGCCGGTCGAGGGCCTGGACGCCTTCTGCTTCTACCCGATGAGCAAGAAGCGCGAGGGCCACGCCAACTGGTATACGACGCCGTTCGAGCAGCGCAACTCGATGATGCACGAGCACGGCGCGAGCGGCCGCAAGTTCTCCGGGCGCGTGGTCCAGCTGATCACCGGCTCGACCCGGCTCGCCGACTACGCGTGCGGCGTCACGCTGTTCGCCACCAACCCCGAGACCGTGAAAGAGGTCGTGTACACGATGCGCTTCGACGAGGGGTCGGCGCTGTACGGCGAGTTCGGCGCGTTCTACGTCGGCTACGTCGACCGCGCCGACGACATCTTCTGAGCGGCTGATCCGCCTGCACGCCGTCGGTCAGTACCCGACGGTGACGTAGCCGTCGATCACGTCGTGACCGGTCTCGTCGAAGCTGAACTGCACGAACCGCCCGATGCTCGGATCGCCCTGCTGGGGGAGCAGTTCGAGCACACCTGCCGGGCCTTCGTAGTCGAACTCGCGCCCGCTGACGTCGAGCTCGACGCACGACGCGAAGTCGCTGCAGGGTGCGCCGTCGGCGCTCACCGCCGCCATCTGGCCGGCGATCTGGCGTGGAGAGTCGCTCTCGGCGCGCATCGCCGCGAGGGCGATCAGGTTCACGCAGTTGTAGGCGTTGACGGCGTAGAAACCCGGCGGATCCCATGGCTGGTCCGGGTCGCCGGAGTCGGCCTGGGGGGCGACACCCACGATCTTCGTCCGGAACTCCTCGTCGAGGTCGGCGATGACCTGCGGCGGGTCCGGGGTGCGCATCGCATCGTTGACGACGATGATCTCCGCCGAGTCGTGGTCGGCCTCCCCGAGCGCGTTCAACATGTTCGTCCCCTCGACGGCCGCGGCGATCACGACGATCGCCGGAGCGCCGGTGGCGAGCACCTCGTCGGCCTCGTCGGCCAGGTCGTCGTCGCGGGCCGTGAACGGGACCGACCCGTCCAGCATGATGCCCCGTTCGGCGAGCGCAACCTCGACGACCTCGCTGAACGGCCGGCCGTAGGCGTCGTCGATGTCGGCGACCGACGCGCGGGGGAAGCCGCTCTGCTCGATCGTCTCGGCGATCGCCCGCGCCTGGAGCGAGTCGCTCGGGATCGTGCGGAAGAAGAGCTGGCTGTCGTTGAACCCGTCGAGCGCCAGCGAGCTCGCGGTCGGCGAGCACGTCACCACCCCATCCGACACAGCCTGCTGCAGCGTCGACAGTGCAATCGTCGACGACGCCGGCCCGACGATCGCGTCGACGCCCAGGTCGAGCAGCGCTTGCATGCCGTCGGCGGCGGTCGCCGCGTTGGACCCCTCGTCGGCGTCGTGCACTCGCACGTTGCGCCCGAACACGCCGCCGGCCATGTTGATCCGCGACACCGCTTCGTCGACGGCGGCGATCATCGGTTCGCCGAGCGCCGCGTTCCCGGTCGGCAGCAGGATGCCGAGCGTGAGCACGCCGTCGTCGGTCCGTTCGGGCACGGTCGGGGCGGTGGTGGTCTCGGGGACGGTCGTGTCGGGGGTGTCGTCGTCGCCGTTGCTGCACGCGGCAACAGCGAGGGAGACCGAACACACGAGAGATGCGATCGTCCGCAGCCGGGCCACGAGGCTGCAGCGTAGGAGGCGCGGTCCCGCGATCGACGACAGCGGGGTGAGCAGTGGGGTGAGCCCGCGCCGGCCCGGCGCTCCGTAGGATTGGCGGCCGGCACCGCCGGGTGTCGAGCAGCGAGCAGCAGTGACCACCACCACCGACCTTCGCGCGGCGCACCTCCGATCTGCCGCGGGCCCCGATGGGGACCGGCGCGGGCTGGCGTACTGCCGCGCGTTGTCCGACATCACCGACGACTGGATCGTCGAGCTGTTCGACGACGCCGTCCACCGGCACGACACCGGCGGCGCACGGTTCGCCCTGCTCGCGGTCGGTGGCTACGGACGAGGAGAGCTGGCGCCGGCGAGCGACATCGACGTGGTGCTGATCCACGACGTCAAGCCGAAGAAGGTGCCCGAGGTCGTCGAGCCGGTGGCGAGCGCGATCTGGTACCCGATGTGGGACGCCGGCGTCCGGTTGGGCCATGCGGTGCGGCGCCTGCGCGAGCTGGTCACCCTGGTTCGCGACGACCTCGACTCCGCGACAGCGATGCTGACCGCGCGCCACCTGGCGGGCGACGAGCAGCTCGCCACCGAGGCGATCGACGCCGCACGGGCGGCGTGGTCGAAGCGCAGCGACAAGTTCCTCGACGAGTTGCTCGACCGCGTCCGGGCGCGCCAGCGGTCGGCGGGGGAGGTCGCCTACAACCTCGAGCCCGACCTCAAGGACGGACACGGCGGCCTCCGCGACGTGCAGTCGCTGTGGTGGGCCACGGCGAGCGGGCTCGACATCCGCGCCGACGACCTGGTCGAGCTCGACCGCAGCTCCGACACGCTCCTCGACGCCCGTGTCTGCCTGCACCTCGCCACGGGACGTCCCGGTGATGTGCTGCGGCTCGAGGACCAGGACGCGGTCGCCGCCCTCGGCCGGTGGGACGACGCCGACGCACTGATGGCCGATGTCGCCCGCGCGGGCCGTTCGATCGCGTGGCTGTGCGACGAGCACTGGGGACGCGCGATCACCGGCGACAAGGATGTGCCCGACCGCCGCATCGCGCCCGGCATCGTGCTGCACGCCGGTGAGATCGAGCTCGCCGACGGTGCCGACCCGGCCGCCGACCCGACCCTGGCGCTGCAGGCGGCGGTCGCCGCGGCGCGCAGTCGGCGGCGGATCGACCGGCAGAGCCTCAACCGGCTGCACGACGATGTACAGCCGTGGCCGGGGGAGTGGCCGCTCGGCGCCACCGACGAGCTCGTTGCGCTGCTGCTCGAAGGCCACGACGCGATCCCCGTGCTCGAGGCGCTCGATCAGCGCGACCTGCTCGCCCGGTTCCTGCCGGAGTGGGAGCCGGTCCGCTCGAAGCCACAACGCAACGCCTATCACCGCTTCACGGTGGACCGGCACCTCTGGGAGGCGGCGGCCAACGCGTCGGAGCTGGCGGACCGTGTGGCGCGTCCCGACCTGCTCGTGCTCGGCGCGCTCTTCCACGACATCGGCAAGGGCTACCCGGGCGACCACACCGAGGTCGGGATGGAGCTCGTCGAACGGATCGCACCGCGCATGGGGCTCACGTCGCGCGAGACGGCGATCCTCGTCGCCATGGTCGAGCATCACCTGCTGCTGCCCGACATCGCCGTCCGGCGTGACCTGTCCGACGAGGCGACGATCCAGCAGGTGGCCGATGCGGTCGGCACGGTCGAGGTGCTCGACCTGCTGCACGCCCTCACGATCGCCGACAGCAAGGCGACCGGTCCGTCGGCGTGGGGGGACTGGAAGGAAGGACTGGTCAACGAGCTCGTCGAGCGCGTCCGCCACGTGCTCGGCGGCGGCGACGTGGCCGAAGCGGCGTGGAGCTTGTTCCCGGACGCCGCCACCTTGGAGAAGATGGCGATGGGCGTGATCGACGTGACGGTCCTCGACGACACCGTCGCCGTGATCAACCCCGACGCTGCCGGGATGTTCAGCCAGGTGGCCGGCGTGCTGTCGCTGCACGGCCTCGACGTCATCAGCGCCCGCGCCCACTCCGACGAGCAGGGGATGGCCGCAGCCCAGTTCCGGATCGCCGCCGACGGCATCGATCGAGCGGCCGTGCAAGCCGACCTCCACCGAGCGCTCGCCCGCCAGCTGGCGATCGAAGCTCGGCTGGCCGAGCGCGCCCGCACGTACCGTCGCCGACGCCGACGTACCCAGGCGAAGCTGCCGGACGCGCCGACGGTCACGTTCGACGACGCCGCGTCGAGCAACGCCACCGTGCTCGAGGTGCACGGGCCGACGAGCATCGGGATCCTGTACCGGATCACCAAGACGCTGGCCGAGCTCGGCCTCGACATCCGCCACGCCAGCGTGCAGACGATCGGCATGGAGGTCGTCGACACCTTCTACGTGCGCACCTCGACCGGCGGACTCGTGCGCGACGAGGACCACCGCGCCGAGATCGTCCGGGCCCTCGAGTACGCCGTCTCCTGATCTAGGCAGCCGCGCAACTAGCGTGACGGCAGTGACCGCTGACGCCCGCGACCTGGCCCGCTGGAGCGAGACCCTGTCCGCCATCGCCCGTACCGGCCTCGGCTTCACCGAGAACCTCTACGAGCGCGAGCGCTTCGAGGAGGTGCTGCACGTCGCCGCCGACATCAAGGCCGCAGCCCGCGAGCTCGAGCGCGACGACATCGCGGTCGAGCGCGAGACCGACCACTTCGTGCAGGAGTGGATGGAGTCGATCGGCGAGGGCGTTCCGGGATACGTCACGCCGAAGGTGGCCGTCGGTGCGATCGTCGGCAACGACGACGGCGAGATCCTGCTCGTCCAGCGCAAGGACTCCGGCATCTGGCTGTACCCCACCGGTTGGGCGGACGTCGGCTACTCGCCGTCCGAGGTGGCCGTGAAGGAAGTCGGCGAGGAGACCGGCATCGACTGCGAACCGACGCACCTGATCGGCGTGATCGACGGGCAACGGATGGGCTTCAGTCGATTCGGCATGTACATGCTGCTGTTCCACTGCCGGGCGATCGGCGGTGAGCTGACGGCGCATCCGCTGGAGACCGCCGACGTGGGGTGGTTCCCCGAAGGTGGACTGCCCGAGATGACCGCGGGCGCCCAGTGGTGGGGTCCGATGGCGTTCGAGGCGATCCGCGGCGCACAAGGTCCGGCCACCTTCGACTCGGTGCGCACGCCGGTGTGGCGCGCCGGCGACGACGCCTGACGCCGCCGCGTCAGTCCTGGTCGCGCAGGAACCGCTCGACCTCCTCGACGAGCGCGTCGGGGTCGACCGGCGTGTCGTCGGGGTCGTCGCCATCGTCGTCGGTGCTCGAGTCATCGGCCAGCTGCTCGAGCCGCTCGAGGTACTCGGCGAGATCGTCGTCGTCGCCGATCAGGGCCGCGACGCGCGCGTCGTACTCCGCCGCGCCACCGGCCAGGCCGGCGACCGGTGCCGGTGTGCCGATCATCGAGCAGGCGCGCTCGACGAGTGCCATCGCCGCCTTGGGTGACGGCACCTGCGACGCGTAGCCGGGGACCGCCGCCCAGAGCGACGCGGTCGGGACGCCGGCGCGACGGAGGGCGTCCTGGAGGACGCCGACGATCCCCGTCGGGCCTTCGTACTGGGATTGCTCCAGCTCGAACCGCTCGAGCAGCGACGGCTCGGACGACGTGCCGATCAGCGGCACCGGCCGGGAGTGCGGGACGTCGGCGAGCAGGGCACCGACGGTGAGCGCCAGCGGCGATCCGAACCGCTCGGCGATGCCGACGATCTGGTCCGTGAACAACCGCCAGCGCAGTGCCGGTTCCGGACCGAGCACGAGGATCACGTCGCCGCCGGGCAGCGACGCCGACCAGACGCCGACGGTGGGCCACACGATCGAGCGCTGCTTGTCCCCGTCGAGCTTGACCTGCGGGCGGACGGTGGCGAAGTCGGTGAACACCTCGGGGTCGATCTCGGCGAGCGCCGACGCCCCCCACGACTCGATCATCGTGCGCAGCGCCGTGGACGCGGCATCGCCGGCGTCGTTCCAACCGGTGAACGCAGCGAGCACCGTGGGCCGGGTGAGGTCGGGCTCAGCCAGCCAGCGGACGTGCTCGGTGCTCACCCGGCCGAGGCTACCGGCCGGCTCGGGGGTGCGCCGCGAGGCGGCTCCCGGCCGGGGTAGCGTGCCGATGCTGTGAGCACTCCCGAACCCGACTCGCCCGCCGTCATCGAGGCCGCCACGGCGGTCGACGACGAACTGCTCGACGCCTTCGTCCGCCTGGTGCCGCAGTTGTCGTCCTCCTCGCCCCCGCCGTCGCGCGAGCAGCTCGAGGCGATCGTGGCGTGCCCCGACTCGGTGCTGCTGCTGGCGCGTCTGGACGGGCACATCGTCGGCAGCTTGACGCTGGCGACCTTCCGCATCCCGACGGGCCTGAAGGCATGGATCGAAGACGTCGTCGTCGACGACGCGGCGCGCGGGCACGGCGTCGGTGCGGCGCTCAACCGGGCGGCGCTCGACGAGGCCCAACGGCGCGGCGCCAAGGACGTCAACCTCACCAGTCGGCCGTCGCGCGAGGCCGCCAACCGGCTCTACCAGCGGCTCGGCTTCGCGCTGCGCGAGTCGAACCTGTACCGCTACACGTTCTGACGACGCCCCGTCGGCACCCGTCGGACACGCGGCCGGGCGGGTCAGCGGGCGGGCACCTCGAAGTCGGCGGCGATCGGGTCGAACCCGAAGACCTGCACGCGCACGACCGGCTGCTCGCACGGCTCCGGGATGATCACCTGGGCAACCCCCTCCTCGAACGAGCCGGACGGCAGGTCGCTGTAGGGCTCGTAGGCATCGGGGTCGGAGGTGAAGCGGGCGGTGCCGCGCTCGCCGTCGAGGCACACCACCACGATCTCGGGGGTGGAGGAGTCGTCGGTCGTGCGGTTCTCGACGCGCACCGCCACCCGCAGAAGATCCTCGCCGTCGTCGTCCGTGTCGTCGACCGCGTCGCCGCCGGTGTCGAACTCGATCGATGACACGATCACGTCGAGGCCCTCCACCGTGACGGGTTCGCCGACCACGCCGTCAGTGCTCTGCTCGCGGGCGCGTTCCTCGGCGACCTCGTCGGCCGGCCGCAGCTCGCCGTCGATCGTGTCGACCGCGCCGTCGGCGGGCTCGTCGAACACGTCCTCCTCGACGCTCTCGTCGAACCCGAACCCCTCGCAGTCGGGGATCCGCCAGGCGCCGTCCTCGTAGACCATCTCGGAGGCGTCGTCCTCGCCGGAGTCGTCGAACTGCTCGCCCTCCGCGGTGAGCAACTCGACCGACACCATCGCCCGCTCGGGCTCGAAGTCCGAGATCGTGACCTCGCCGACGGTGAGGTCGGTGAAGGAGATCTCGGCGAACGCCTCGGCGAACTCGATGAAGAACTGCATCTGCAGGTCCCACTCGATTTCGGTGTACTGCTCCTGGCAGTCCAGCGAGAGGTACTCGTAGGTCGAGTCGCCGCTCAGCATCGCCTCACTGAACGCCCGGGCTGCCTCGGCGACGTCGTCCTCGGTCTGTCCCGCACCGCCGCCCGAGTCCGTGTCGCCGGTGTCGTCCGTGTCGTCCGTGTCGACGGTGTCGTCCGTGTCGACGGTGTCGTCCGTGTCGTCGTCCGCGTCGCTGTCACCCGACCCACCGTTTGCGCCCTCGCCCTCGCCCTCACCCTCGACGGTGTCGTCGGTGGTCTCCTCGGTCGCAGTCGCGGACGCGCCGTCGTCCGAGTCGTCGTCGGTGCAGGACGCGAGGGCGAGCAGCGCGACGACGCAGCCGGCGGCGAGTGGGTGGGATGAGCGCATGCTGCGGACCGTAGTGGTCGGGCGGCTTCGGCCACGAGGAAATCGGCGTCGTCGGCCCGCCTGATCAGGCGTCGCGGATCGCCCTGAGCAGGTCTTCGGCGGCCTGTCGCACCTGCCAGTCGCGGTCGTCGAGGGCACGCGCGAGCGCCGCGTCGACGTCGTCGCCGGCGAACGGCGCGAGGGCGAGCACGGCCCGCCGTCGCACGGCCGGCTTGTCCTCGGTGGCGGCGACGACGGCTGGGCGGCCGCGATCGTCGCCGATCGCGCCGAGGGCGGCCACAGCCGCTTCGCGGACGAGCGGCTCGTCGTGGCCGGTGGCCAACTCGATCAGCTCGTCGACCACGTCCTGACCGGCGCCTTCGCGCTCACCGCAAGCCCACGCCGCCATCTCGACGACGCGGCCGTCGGCATCGGCCAGCAACGGTCGCAGGTCGACGGCGGGGTGCACTGCAGCGAGCTCGGCAGCGCGGCGACGGACCGCGACCTCCGCATCGCGCGACGCCACCTCGAGGACGGCGTCGTCCAGCGCGTCGAGCCGTTCGAGCGCGCCGAGCGCCGCGGCGCGGACCTGCGGGTCGTCGGCGTCGAGGCCTTCACGGGCCGTGTCGAGATCGCCGAGGTGGCCGGCGACGACCACGTCGCGCAGCCGCGGCGACCGCGCGCGGGTCACTGCTTGAGCAGGTCGGTGAGGGTCGTGACCACGAACGCCAACCCGAACGAGACGGTGATGGCGAGCACGGCACCGATCACGATGGCGATCCCCGACCCGGCGACCACGGCCCACAGCTTGCGCAGCGGTCCGGCGCGCTTGTACAGCGGCACCGAGGCTTCGGCGATGCCGATCGGTTCCCACCTGCGCCGGAGAATCGGCTCCCTGCGTGGGAGTCGGGGCACGGCCCTGGCATTCTTACGCCAGCCGGTGAACACGAGGGCGAGCACGGCGAGCCCGAGGATCCACGCGGCGTGAGTAGTGAGACTTGTGACCGACACGGCGAACGACATGGTACCCGAGCAGCCCGCCCGGAAGTGGTGGGCCTGGACACTCGCGGGTGTCGGGCTCTTCGTCCTCGCGGCGATCGCGGTCAGCTCGCTGCTGCCCTCGTCACTGGTCTCCGACAAGTTCAACGAGCGTGTCGGCGAGTATCAGCCGACGCCCTACGCCCAGGTGCCGGCGTCGGCCGAATCGGTCAACGAGCGCGTCGTCTTCGGCGACCTCCCGGACGACGTGGTGCGCTACGACCCGACGGGCGACTTCTACTTCGTCACGGTCAGCGCCCCCAAGCAGTCGGTGCTGTCGTGGCTCGTCGGACACGACGACCCGGCGATCGAGTTCCCCACCCCCGAGGACAAGTACGGCTTCCAGACGCCGACGCAGCGGCGCGAGATCAACCTGCAGGCGATGCGAACGGCGCAGCAGGAGGCGGAGTACCTCGCCCTCACGCGCGCCGGCTACGACGCCACGATCACCGCGGGCGAGGTCGTCGTCGCCCAGACGCTGTGCAAGACCTTCGACGACGACGGCAACTGCGTCGAGATGTTCCCGTCCGACGAGCAGATCGACCCGGCCGACCGGATCCTCGAGGCCGAGGGCGTCGAGCTGGGCTCGGTCGAGGACCTGTCGACC
The DNA here is from genome assembly GCA_964350535.1 of uncultured Ilumatobacteraceae bacterium. Taxonomy (GTDB): domain Bacteria; phylum Actinomycetota; class Acidimicrobiia; order Acidimicrobiales; family Ilumatobacteraceae; genus CAYGLH01. The sequence continues at coordinate 2,119 of CAYGLH010000066.1, read as the reverse complement.
GTGCTCGAGGCCAAGTCGCCGGGCGACACGATCGAGCTGTTGATCGATCGTCCCGGCGAGGGCGAGATGACGGTCGAGGTCGAGCTCTCGGGGGCCACCGACGGCACCGGGCGCACGATCGTCGGGTTCCAGCCGTTCGACACGCGGGCCGTCGAGTTGCCCTTCCAGGTGGGGATCGAGACCGACCGCATCGGCGGACCATCGGCCGGGCTGGCCTTCACCCTGGCGCTGATCGACGAGCTGACCGAGGGCGAGCTCGCCTGCGGAGATCAGATCGCGGTGACCGGCACGATCTCGCTCGACGGCACGGTCGGCCCGATCGGCGGCCTGGCCCAGAAGGCGTCGGCGGTGCACCAGAACGGCGTGACCACGTTCATCGTGCCCGCCGCGCAGGCCGAGTTCTCCGACGACGACCAGCTCCAACGAGTGATCGACGCCGGCCGAGGCGAGGTCGACCTGTACCCGGTGGAGACGCTCGACGACGCGCTCGAGGTGCTCGAGGGGCTCGGGTGTGATCCGCTCGTGGCCGTCGACGACGACGACGCAGCTGCCGCGGCCGACGACGACTGACATCGGCCCGGCTCAGGCGGTGTCGGATTGACACCACCTCGGGTGCTGCGGTGCGTAGCGTTGTGCCATGGCCATGTCCTTGCCCCACCCCGATCCGGGCTCGCCCGCCGCGGTCGCCGACGCCTCGTTCGGTACCGCCCG